>NZ_JARTVO010000059.1:0-508 GCF_029625675.1 Mesorhizobium sp. WSM4884 | reverse complement strand
AGGCTGGAAGACTTCAGCGCCGGCCGAGCGGGCCGCATCGAGCAGCAAGGTATCCAATCTGTAGCGGCCGAGCGCGCGGCCGAAACCGTCATTTCTTGCTGTCACGGCTCTCGCGCCGGGCATCGGCGCCTCGATGCTGGTGTCGCCGGAAAACAGGCCGACCCGGCGGATTTCGGGGCCGGCCCCGGCGCGCCAGGCATCGCCGATCTCCAGCCGGTCGAGAAGCGCGAGATTGCTTGCCGAGATGTATTCGCCGCACACCTTGCGGCGCGGAAACGCGCTCTTCTCGACGACCGCAACGGCCCATCCGCGCCGGGCGAGCGCCAGCGCCGCCGAAGCGCCGGCCGGACCGCCGCCGATGACGATCGCATCGTGGGTGGATGGCCGCCTCATGCCGCATTCCTGGCCGGCATCCGCGCTTCGCCGGCAAAGACATGTGAGAAAGGCCCGGCGCGCCGCTCCTCGAGCGGGATGCCGCCGGCGGCGCTCCAGAGGTCGGAAAGTTCGC
>NZ_JARTVO010000058.1:0-657 GCF_029625675.1 Mesorhizobium sp. WSM4884 | reverse complement strand
GCCATCCAGCGCCCGCCATTGCCCGGCCAAGGGCACCAGACAGATCAATAGCGCGGCGGGGATGGCTTCATCGGCCGTCTCGATGCGCCGCAGCAGGGTCTCGATGCCCGCCGCCCCCTTGGCGCCTGTCAGGCCCATCTCATAGAGCATGCCACGCATGGCGTTGGCCAGTTGCGTGCGCTGGCGCACCAGAAGGTCACGCGTGCGATGGAGCGCCCTGGCCCATTGCTGTTCGACCGTCTTGATCGGCACGAAGCGCATGTCGGGCCGGCTCACCGCTTCGCAACAGCCTTGCGCATCGCGGGCATCGTTCTTGTTGCGCGGGACATAGGGCTTCACATAGGCTGGCGGCATCAGCTTGACCTCGTGGCCGAGCGCTCTCAGCGTGCGGGCCCAATGATGGGCCGAGCCGCAGGCCTCCATGCCGATCAACGCCGGCGGCTGTGCGGCGAAGAACTTCTCCACCTGCGCGCGGCGCAGCTGGCGCTGCACCACCACCTGCCCGCTCGCATCCACGCCGTGCACCTGAAACACATTCTTGGCCAGATCGATTCCAAATCTGATAGCTTGCATGACGGACGGTCTCCTCCGCTGGAGTTAATCACAGCCCAGCTTGGCACATTCGATGCCGCAAGGGGCCGTCCACCCATCATTCTA
>NZ_JARTVO010000057.1:0-777 GCF_029625675.1 Mesorhizobium sp. WSM4884 | reverse complement strand
CTAGGTGTGAGCTTTCGAGAGGTTGTCCATTCGGACCGGACCGAGGAGACTGGAGTTACCACGCTTCAGCATCCATCGGAGGGTCCGAATGAACATCCACAAGAATGCCCGTCTCACACCGCTGCGTCGAGAGGAGATGGCGTTATCGGTGATAGAAGGCGCTTTTTCCAAAGCCCATGCGGCGCGCGTCTATGGCGTGTCGGCCAAGATCGTGGCGCGCTGGGTCGAGCGCTATAAGACCAAAGGGCGGGCCGGCATGGTCGACCGCTCGTCGCGGCCCACCGTCATGCCGAGCCTGACCGAACAGTCCGTGGCCGAGCGCATCGCAGCCTTGCGTCGCCAGCGGCTGACCGGCAAGCACATCGCCCATGAGGTCGGCGTCTCGCCCGCCACCGTCAGCCGGGTTCTCAAGCGTGCCGGGCTGTCGCGGCTCAGGGATATCGAGCCGGCCGAACCGGTCCGGCGCTACGAGCGGGAGCATCCCGGCGAGATGATCCATATCGACATCAAGAAGCTCGGCCGCTTCAGCCAAGTCGGCCATCGTATCACCGGCGATCCGCAAAAGGGCAAGTCGCGCGGCGCCGGCTGGGAGTTCGTCCATGTCTGCATCGACGACGCGTCCCGCATCGCCTTCTCGCAAATCCTGCCCGACGAGAAAAAGGAGTGCGCCATCGCCTTCCTCAAGGCCGCGGTCGCCTATTACGCCAGCCTCGGCGTCACGATAGCCCGCGTCATGACCGACAACGGCTCCTGCTACAGATCAAAGGCCTTCGCCAA
>NZ_JARTVO010000056.1:0-1029 GCF_029625675.1 Mesorhizobium sp. WSM4884 | reverse complement strand
GATGGTGTTTCTGGATGTATTCGGCGAGGTCCCGGACCCGCGGGACTTGACCGCGCAGCACCCGTTGCCGGAGATTTTGTTCGTGGCGCTTGCGGCGGTGCTTTGCGGGGCGACGCACTGCACGGAAATGGAGTTGTTTGCCAAGAGCCGGCTCGATCTGTTGCGGCAGTTCATCCCGCTCGAACGCGGTGCGCCCAGCCACGACACCTTCAGCCGGGTGCTGGCGGCTCTCGATCCTGTCGCCCTCAACGATGCCTTCATGCGCTTCATGGCCGCTTTCGGCGCGCAGGCGCGCATCGATGCGCCGACAGGCCAGGTCGCCATCGACGGCAAGAGCCTCAGACGCGCCTACGCCAAGGGCCGCTCGCATATGCCGCCTCTGGTGGTGACCGCCTTTGGCTGCGACACCTTCATGAGCCTGGCCCAGACCGTGGCGCAGGAGGGCGGCGAGGTGCAGGCCGCAATCACGGCGCTCGAACTGCTGTCGCTCAAGGGGTTGACCGTCACCGCCGACGCTTTGCACTGCCATCGGCGCATGACCAAGACCGTGCGCGAGGGCGGCGGCCACTACGTGATCGCCATCAAAGGCAACCAGTCGAAACTGGCCACCGAAGCCAACGCCGCGCTCGACAAGGCGGCGGCCAGCAAGGCAACCAAGGTCCATCGAACCGAAGAGCAAGCGCATGGTCGTCACGAGGTGCGGCGCGCCTTCGTCATTCCCTTCGCGCAGACGCCGGGCAAGAATACCCTCGTCGACCTTTGCGCCATCGGCCGTGTCGAAAGCTGGCGCACCGTCGAGGGCAAGACCACACACAAGGTCCGCTGCTATGCGCTGTCGCGCAAAATGCCGGCACGCGAACTGCTCGCCACAGTCCGCCGCCACTGGAGCATCGAGAATGACCTGCACTGGCAACTCGACGTCCTGCTCGGCGAAGATCACATCAGAGGCCGCAAGAACAACACAGCCGCCAACCACGCCATACTTCGGCGCCTCGCCCTCAATGTTCTTAGAGCCGATCCCGAAACCAT
>NZ_JARTVO010000055.1:0-1056 GCF_029625675.1 Mesorhizobium sp. WSM4884 | reverse complement strand
TAGAGCGGGATGATTTTGGCTTGAATCGAAGGGGATTCCCAAGGGTCTGCAAATCAGATTCAAGATGCTGGCTGGGAGAAGGAGGCCGGCATGGATGGGCAAGCCATATTCAAACGATCTTCGGGACCGGGTTGTCGCTTCGGTTGAGCAGGAGGGGCTTTCGCGCCGGCAAGCAGCGGCGCGTTATGATGTCGGCATCAGCTCGGTGATCAGATGGGTCGGGCGCTTTCGCGAAACAGGCAGCGTCAGCCCCGGCCAGATCGGTGGACATAAGCCCAAGAAGATCCGCGGCACCCACCGCGACTGGTTGGTTGAGCGCTGCCGCAATGAGGCCTTCACCTTGCGCGGGCTGGTCGCGGAACTGGCCGACCGCGGCCTGAAGGTGGACTACCGCTCGGTCTGGGCATTCGTTCACGAGGAGAAGCTCAGTTATAAAAAAAGACGTTGGTCGCGGCCGAGCAGCGGCGTCCCGACGTCGCGCGCCGGCGTCAGCAATGGTTGAAGTATCGCGCCGCGATTGATCCTTCACGCCTGGTGTTCATCGACGAGACCTGGACCAAGACCAACATGGCGCCGCTGCGCGGCTGGGCGCCGGTCGGGGAGCGGCTCCATGCCGAGGTCCCGCACGGCCACTGGCAGACCATGACCTTCCTGGCGGCGCTGCGCCATGATCGCCTGGACGCGCCGTGGCTGATCGACGGACCGATCAACGGCGAACGGTTCCAGCTCTATGTCGAGCAGGTTCTGCTTCCCACCCTCAAACCTGGTGACATCGTGATCATGGACAATCTCGGCTCGCACAAGGGCAAGGCAGTGCGCCGCGCCATTCGCGGCGCCGGCGCCAGACTTCTGCTCCTACCGAAATATTCGCCGGATCTGAATCCGATCGAGCAAGTCTTTGCCAAGCTCAAGCACTGGCTCAGAAAGGCGGCGCGGCGAACCGTCGAGACTGTCTGCAGCGCGATCGGCGAAATCCTCGATGGCCTCACCGCAACCGAATGCAACAACTACTTCGAAAACGCAGGATACTGTTCAACCTAAAATCATCCCGCTCTA
>NZ_JARTVO010000054.1:0-1059 GCF_029625675.1 Mesorhizobium sp. WSM4884 | reverse complement strand
GACGACGAGGCCCTTGCTTCCCCGTTCGTCAAATGCCTCCTGCGGCTCATTCGTACTCAGGATTCCTTCGGCTTATGGGAAGGCCATTCGGATGCCGAGCTGCTGGCCGAGTTCATCATCACCAAGCAACAGCAACGTGCGGTACCCTTTGGCGGCGATCCCGATCCTGACGCGCTGTGGAGGCTCGACATGTTTACACCGCCGTAGCGCTTGCGATCGAGGAGCGCTCCGGCGTGTCGACGTCGCCAATAATTGGAATGAAGCCCCTGCGGGCTTCCAGCGGTTGGGCGTTCTGTCGAGACGTCCACCGGTTCGGCTTCGAGACTTTCCGCAAACTTGCTGAGGCCGGTACGAAACTGGTCGACGATGCGACTGCAGCCATTGAAGCCTAGCCCGAGATGGAGCGCATCAACAAAACCATTGTTCCAGGAAGGATCTATGTCAGACCTAGATAAGATGAGGAAGAAAGTCCGAAAGCTCCAGTTGCGTGCAGCTATTGCCAAGATGGCATTGCAGGACCTTGTCGAGGGTCTGCCGGGCAAGTGGGCCGACATACAGGAAGTCGCCGAGAAAACCCAAGCCGTTTATGCCGAGTTGGATGTTGCCAAGAGAGAACTCGCTTCAATGAAGAATTTAGGATGATGCGCACATTCACCACCCGTGACGGCTCCATTTGGATGCCGCCGTACCTGACCTCCATCGATAGCAAATCTGCATCGGCTGCTGCCGTTGTTTCAAGGTCTGCTCGCGCGATGTCATGCATCTTCACGGCGTTGATGATGCGGGTGAAATCCTCGGCCCCTGCGATGACGAGGACGACGATTTCGACGGCAAGCTCAATCGCATGATCATGGTTGTCGATGATGCCGGCCGCTGCATAGGCTGCGGAGCCTGCGGCCGCGTCTGCCCCAAGAACTGCCAGACGCATGTTGCGGCCGACGAGCTCGCAACATGATCTGGCGAAAACCAGGAGAACGGCGTTGCACTTCATCTTTTTGTCGGCTCGTGGGGCTGGTCCTGTGCAGCAATGCGTCGATGGTTTACTTCGCTTTGGATTCG
>NZ_JARTVO010000053.1:0-1176 GCF_029625675.1 Mesorhizobium sp. WSM4884 | reverse complement strand
GTCGACCGTGAACAATCCGAGCCCTAAGCGGCGACCGGCTTCGGCCGGATTTGAAGCAGGGCAATCAAGAGCGACAAAAACCCCTTCAGCCACCTGAGCAGGAGGGAGAAGTTGTAGCCGGCGGCGGCCAGGATGGCGTTGAGGGTGTCGCCCTGCTGGCCGGCGAGGTAGTTGCGGCCCATTCTGTGTTCGCTCTTGATGTGGCCGATGACGGGCTCGACCGCCGACCGCCGTCGCATCTGGCGCTTGATGGCTGGGGTGACGCGGCGTTTCTGGCCCGCGGTGAAGACCCTGAGCTTGTGGCTCTGCGGTGCGTTGTGGCCGCGATAGCCGGCGTCGGCGAGGATGCGGCCGATCTCGTTGCCGATGGTCTTTTCCATGTCGGGGATGACGCTTGCCAGCGTGTGGCCGTCATAGGGATTGCCGGGCAGTGCTTTTGCATGCAGGGCGAACTGGCCGCCCCTGGAGCGCTTCAGCGTGGTGGCCACCGACACCTTCACCCCGAACTCGTAGGGCGCATGCGCCTTGCCCTTGCCGATGCATTCCACCTCGTGTGCGTGCAGGCTGTAGATCTTGCGGCCGCGCTGGCGCTGGCGTTGCTCGAGAACGGTGGCGGCCTGGTAGAGCGGCCATTTGAACAGCGTCCAGCCCCTGATCGCCGGCGATCTGGCGACCAATGTCGCGAATGGTCCGGCCGAGATAGGTCTTGAGCTTGCGTAGCGCCTTGTTGGCCCGCTTGAACTGCTTGGCGTGGGCATAGCGCTGGTGGCTGATCAGCGCCAGCTTGCCGACCCGCACATAACTCTGGCGCAAATGGAGACCCGTCCTCTTGGCCAGCCGCACCAGCCGTTCGCGTGCCCGATGGATGAGCTTGGCGTCGGTCGGGAACATGACGTTCTTCGGCTGCACGGTGGTGTCGACGATCACCTGGCGCGTGTCGGCCGGTTTCATCGCCCCGGTCTTGACCGCGAGGCTGAGGCTCTCCTGCAACAGCACCATAATCCGCTCCTCGCCCATACGGCTGCGCCAACGCGTCATCGAGGAGCGGTCGAACGGCAGCGTATGGCAAAAGAACGTCTCGCCGGTGAGATACTGGAAATAAGGGTTCTCCACCCAGCGCTCGCACAGCACCTCATCCGACAGGTTGAAGGTGTGCTTGAGGATCGCCAGCCCCGC
>NZ_JARTVO010000052.1:0-1204 GCF_029625675.1 Mesorhizobium sp. WSM4884 | reverse complement strand
ATGAATTACCAGCGGTTCTTCGAAGATGCGATCGAGCAGCTCCATGCGGAGCGGCGCTACCGCGTCTTCGCCGACCTCGAGCGCATGGTGGGCAAGTTCCCGCGCGCCATCTGGCGTTCCAATGGCCGCGCCCAGGAAATCACCGTCTGGTGCTCCAACGACTATCTCGGCATGGGCCAGAACCCGGATGTGATCGCCGCCTTCCAGACGGCGGCGGGCAAGATGGGCTCGGGCGCCGGCGGCACCCGCAACATTTCCGGCACCTCCAACCCGCTGGTCGAGCTCGAGCATGAGCTGGCCGACCTGCACGACAAGGAGGCGGCGCTGGTCTTCACCTCCGGCTTCGTCTCCAACGAGGCCTCGATCTCGACCATTGCCAGGCTTTTGCCCAACTGCCTGATCATCTCCGACGAGTTGAACCACGCCTCGATGATCGAGGGCGTGCGGCGCTCCGGTGCCGAAAAGAAGATCTTCCGCCACAACGACGTGGCGCATCTGGAGAGCTTGCTGCAGGCGGCAGGGCGCGAACGCGCCAAGCTGATCGTGTTCGAAAGCGTCTATTCGATGGATGGCGACATCGCTCCGATCCGGCAGATCGTCGAGCTCGCCGAGCGCTACAACGCCATGACCTATATCGACGAGGTGCATGCGGTGGGCATGTACGGGCCGCGCGGCGGCGGCATCACCGAGCGCGAGGGGCTTGCCGACCGCATCGACGTCATCGAGGGCACCTTGGCCAAGGCCTTCGGCACGCTCGGCGGCTACATCACCGGCACGAGCGCGGTGATCGACGCGGTGCGCTCCTATGCGCCGGGCTTCATCTTCACCACCGCGCTGCCGCCGGCGATCGCGGCGGCGGCCACCACCTCGATCCGGCATCTGAAGCGCTCGCAGGCCGAGCGCGACGCGCAGCAGCGCCAGGCGGCCAGAACCAAGCAGGTGCTTGCCGCGGCCGGGCTGCCGGTGATGGAATCGGCCACCCATATCGTGCCGGTGCTGGTCGGCGATCCCGAACTCTGCAAGATGGCGAGCGACCGTCTGCTTGGTGTCCACGGCATCTACATCCAGCCGATCAACTATCCGACGGTGCCGCGCGGCACCGAGCGGCTGCGCATCACGCCCACACCCTTCCATTCGGACGCGCTGATCGCCGAATTGCAGGACGCGCTGGTCGAGACCTGGGACGCGCTCGGCATCCCCTACG
>NZ_JARTVO010000051.1:0-1328 GCF_029625675.1 Mesorhizobium sp. WSM4884 | reverse complement strand
GGCATATGCGCTAAGATAGGTGTTGCGGCGCGGAATCGGTTGTGATTCTACGCTGAGGATGACACACGAATCGCTTGTTGATGACGGCTGGGCCGAGACGATTGCGCTTCTCGGCGGCGAAAAGTTGATCGCAGAAAGTGCGCGCGAGACCAAGGCGTTCCTGCGACCGCGGGGTATCCGGTCGGCGTGCGATCTGTTGCGCCTGACATTGGCTTACTGCCTTGGCAAGGTGGGCATGCGGGGCGTCGTGGCGTGGGCGGCGGCGAGCGGGATTGCCGACATCTCCGATGTGGCCTTGCTCGGCCGGCTGCGCAATGCAGGGCCGTGGCTGCAGCAGTTGATCGGGCATCTTTTGAAGCGCGAGGAAAAAGGCTTGGCCAAAGGCCGGCTGATCCGCATCCTCGATGCGACGGCGGTTGCCAAGGCCGGTGCGCATGAGAAGAAGAACAATGGCCTTTGGCGCATGCACTGCGCCTTCGAGCTTGAGCGCGAGCAGTTCGATTTCCTCGAGATCACCGACCAGAGCGAGGCCGAGTTGATCGACCGCGTGCCGGTGGTGGCGGGCGAGATCCGCATCGGCGACCGCGCCTATCTGCAGGCCGAGCGGATCGCAAAGGTCATGGCGCAAGGCGGCGACGTTGTCGTGCGCGCGTCGTGGAAGAATGCGCGATGGCTCGACGCCAACGGCGAGGCGTTCGATCTCATCGGCTACCTGGAGAGCCGCCGCGACGAAGTCTTCGAAACGCCTGTCCGGCTGGCCCTCAAGAAGGGCGAGGCTGTGAAGATGCGCCTGATCGCCTTGCGCAAATCCGAGGCCGCCGCACAAGAAGCGCGGCGCAAAATCAACAAGGAAGCCAAGGCCAAGGGCAACAAGGTTCGACCGGAGACGCTGATTGCGGCCGGCTTCGTCATCCTTGTGACCTCGCTTGACCGGGAAGAGTTTCCCGCCGGCACGGTTCTCAAGCTCTATCGCATGCGCTGGCGCATCGAGCTCGCCTTCAAGCGTCTGAAGAGCCTGATCGGGCTGCGTGCGCCTCCCGCCAAAGACCCAAGGATCGCAAAGCCTTGGATTCTTGCCCACTTCCTCATCGCGCTTGTGACCGAACCCCTCTCGCAGGAGTTTGGTGTCTCTCCCCCTTGAGCGACGGGCGCCCGTTGCTGTGGCGCGCTACCCGCCAGATCGTCTCCTCCCTGATTGCTGCGATCTTTACTCAGCCGCCCCTGGCAGCCCTGCGCCAAAATCTCCATAGCTTGCGACATCGTTGGCGTGAGCCACCACGAAAGCGAAGATTTCAGTCCATGCCAAAGCTATCTTAGCGCATATGCCC
>NZ_JARTVO010000050.1:0-1343 GCF_029625675.1 Mesorhizobium sp. WSM4884 | reverse complement strand
GGGTTGTGTGCGTCAAGTTCTGCAAAAAAGGGGCGGCCATATTGCTGGTCATGCGGCTTGGCGTAGAGCGAGCTTCTTGTGCTCGCGCAGGTCATCCATGTTGATGTAGCGGTTTGCCTCCATCCAGTTTTCGTGGGTCTCGACGGCAAGCGCCCTGACCAGGCGCAGGCAGCTTTTTGCGTTGGGGAAGATACGCACGACATAGGTGCGGCGCCTGATCTCCTCGTTGAGGCGCTCCAGCATGTTGGTGCTCTTCAAGTGCTTGTGGTGCTGGCGCGGCAGGCGGAAGAAAGTGAGCGTGTTGTCGATGCTCTCTTCCACCCAGGCGGTCAGCCGCGGATAGCGCGCCGACCATTTGGCCAGCCACGCGGCGAGATCGGCTTTGGCCTCGGCGAGGTCGCGCCGGTCATAGAGCCATCTGAGCTCCTGCAGGCAGTCGTCGCCGTGCTTGCGCGGCAGATGGTCGAGCGCATTCCTGAGGAAGTGCACGTAGCAGCGCTGCCAGGCCGCTTCGGGGATCACTTCGCCGATCGCCGCGACGAGACCGGCATGATCGTCGGACACGACCAGCTCGACGCCCCTGAGGCCGCGCGCCTTCAGCGCCACGAGGAAGTCCTTCCAGGCCGAGCGGCTCTCGCGATTGGCCATCTCCACGGCCAGGATCTGGCGCCGCCCATCCCAGTCGATGCCGACCGCGATCAGCACCGCCTGGCTCATGACGACGCCGGCCTCGCGCACCTTCTCGTAGCGGGCGTCGAGGATGAGATAGGCAAAGGGCTCCTGAAGCGGCCGCTCGGCAAAGGCCTGCAGGCTCTCGTCCAGCCGCTTGTTGATGGCCGAGATCGAGGAGGCCGAGAAGGCATGGCCGCACAGCTCCTCGGTGATCGCCTTGACCTTGCGGGTCGATACGCCTTGCACGTACATCTCCGCCAGCGTCGCAACCAAGGCGCGCTCGGAGCGCTGGTAGCGCTCGAACAGCTCGGTGGAGAAGCGACCAGCCCGGTCCTGCGGCACCCGCAGTTCGAGCTTGCCGACACGGGTGATAAGCGTGCGGCCGTAGTGGCCTGAGCGGTAACCGAGACGCTCTGGGGTGCGCTCGCTCTTCGAAGCGCCCAGCGCCTCGTCCATCTCGGCCTCGAGCACTTCCTGCAGCACGGTGCGGATCACTTCACCCAGCTCGTCGGGATTCGAAAGAAGAATGTCTTTGACGGCGGCGCTGGCGGTCTTACCTTCACTCTTGGTCATGGTGGCGTTCCTCGCGAGGGAATCGGTGACGTTGAACATCACCAGCCTGCCATGACCGCCCTCTCGCAGCGAATTTGCAGAACTCTCAGCACACTACC
>NZ_JARTVO010000005.1:193084-367956 GCF_029625675.1 Mesorhizobium sp. WSM4884 | reverse complement strand
AGGTCGGCGAAGACGCGGTAGCGCCGCTCCGCATGGAGCTGCTCGATCGCATCTTCGAAGAACCGCTGGTAATTCATTGTTGAACTCCTATGCAGGAAGCGCCGCCCGCGAGTTGCGACGGTCGATCCACCGGACTCAAATTTATGAACCGAGGGAAGGCTCCGCTTTGAGCTATGTCAAATCGCAGGACGCCTGGATGTGTTCGACGTGCCGCCGAACGAGACCGCGTTCCGTGGCCAGGAAGCTCGGGCCCAAAAAGGCAAGGACATTGCAATCCCGTGATCGCGGCGGGCAAGTTCGACGCCAACGACCAAAACTGATTCAAGTCAAAGCGAGAAACCACTTTTCAGCTCATGCTGATTGAATGTGGAATCCCATTGCAAGTGCTCCGTTTGGCCGCAGCCTCGAACTAGCCGTTCTGGACGAGGATGGCTTGCATGCGCTTGTATTTCCTTGCGAAAAAGGTCGGGAAGGATGGCGGGATGCCGTTACCGGCGTGCGCGTCGATATCCGGCCGACCCACTGGCGCGAATGGGATCCCCGAAAAGATAAGACGGCTTCGCTTCGAAACCTGCCTTAGAGCGGCAAGTCCGGACGGGAAACCGCTGCGCACTTCTCCTGGATTGGTTGCTTTAAAAGCGTGTCGCGATCTTTCAGGTTCGCTCGGTGCGCTTTAGGCGTCTTGCACCGAGACCGGTTCCCGCTTTCGGGAGACATGCTTCAACGTTTGGGTTCGGCGATCAAGGCCATGCGCACCAGATGCGAGAGGCTGCCGGCGCCCATCTTGCTCATGACGTTGGCGCGATGGATTTCGACCGTGCGTGGACTGATCCCGAGATCATAGGCAATCGTCTTGTTCGGCAGCCCGGAGACAAGCCCATCGAGCACCTGACGCTCTCGTTCCGACAAGGTGGCAAGGTTCTTCCGGATCTCGGCCGATTGCGGGTGCGTGGCTACCGCTTGAGTTCGGTTGTCCAGGGCAGAGCGAATGGCATTGATGAGCACCTCATCGTCGAATGGTTTCTCGATGAAGTCGGAGGCGCCCTCCTTCATCGCCTGGACAGCCAGTGCGACGTCGGCATGCCCCGTCATCACAATCACGGGTACGCTCAAGCCACGGGCTTTCAGTTGCCGCAGGAATTCGATGCCGTCGATGCCGGGCATGCGCACGTCGGTGACGATGCAGCCGTCGATCTCCTTGGGGTCCGACGCCAGGAACGCGGTTGCCGATTCATGCAGGCGCACGGCAAAATCGGCTGTCGCGAGGAGGAAACCCAGGGACTTGCGAACGTCGACATCGTCGTCGACGACATGCACAACATCATTGGCCACTGGCAACCTCTTCCTTCTCTACAGCGCGCAGCGTGAACCGAAACGCGGCGCCACCGCCGGGTGGCGACTCTGCCCAGATATGACCACCGTGGGACTCGACGATAGTGCGACAAATGGACAGGCCGACACCCATTCCGTGCTTCTTGGTGGTGACGAAAGGCTGGAAGAGCTGGGCCGAAACCTCTGGCGCCAACCCCGGGCCGGTATCGATGACAGCAACCTCCATCATACCATCGTGCCGCGCCTTGGTTGCGACACGCAATTCCCGACGTGGCGCGCCGTGCATGGCCTCCACGGCGTTTCTCATCAGGTTCAGCAATACCTGCTCGATCTGAATTCTATCGGTCAATACAAGCTCGGCCGCCGGGTCGAGATCGTAGCTGACGCGCACGTCCGCTTCCCTGGCGCCGACCAAGGCGAGCGACGAGGCGTCCTCGATGAGCGTTGGCAGACGTTCGACCTTATGCTCGCTTTCGCCCCTGGCGACAAAATCCCTGAGACGACGGATGACATCGCCGGCGCGCAAGGCCTGTTCGGCAGCTTTCTCGACGGCCTCATGCAACATGGCGGCGTTCTCGTCCTTGCTCTTCTCGAGGAGACGGCGGCTGCCTTTGAGATAGTTCGTGATGGCCGTCAGCGGCTGGTTTATCTCGTGCGCCAATGTCGAGGCCATTTCGCCGAGCGCGGTAAATCGCGCCATATGAAGCAGCTCCTGCTGTTGCTCCTGCATTCTGGCTTCCGTTCTGTGGCGTTCCGTCAAGTCTCGGCAGAAGCCGGTGAAGAAGCGGCCCGTACCCGGATGCATTTCGCCGACGGCGAGTTCCATCGGAAACGTCGATCCGTCCTTGCGCATTCCGGTTACCGTACGGCCTATCCCGATGATGCGCCGCTCTCCTGTCGTCAGGTAACGCCGCATGTAGGCGTCGTGCTCATCCCGGTATGGGGAGGGCATAAGCAACTTGACATTTTGACCGATGACTTCGCTGGCCTTGTAACCAAACAATGTCTCGGCCGCCGTGCTGAAGGATTGGATAAGGCCGCTTTCGTCAATGACGATCATCGCATCGGGAACCGTCGCCAGGATCGAACGCAGATGATCCTCGCGCAGTTGCAGGGCAGCGTTGGCGAACGACAGGTCGCTGACGTCGGTGCCCTGAACAAAGATAGCGGTGATCCGGCCGTCCTTGGCCCTGATGGGCTGATAGACGAAATCCAGAAGGCGTTCTTCCGCAAGGCCGGTTTCAGGATTGCGCAGGACAATTTTGGCATTGCGGCCGACATAGGGCTCGCCGGTTTCGCTGACACGATCGAGCAGTTCGAAGAATCCCTGGCCCTCGAGCTCGGGCAAGGCCTCGCGAACCGACTTGCCGATGACCTGCCGTTGGCCGATCAGGTGTTGGTAAGCAGCATTGGTCAACTGAAAGACGTGGCCCGGCTCGCTGAGCAGGGTCATGAAACCCGGAGCCTGATCGAACATCAGCGCGAGAAGTTCATTTTCAGGCAGGTTGTCGGCCTGCTCCGGTGGGCCGCCGGCCAGCGGAGACGCTTTGGCGAAGGTTTCTGGCCAACCTTGCTCCTTTTTGCTCACAAGCAGTCTCCGGATTGAGAAACAGCGGCGGTCGCTGACTTAGCACTCATCGTTCCGCCCTCCAAACAGCTGCTGTGATGATTTGATCGGTATCAAGGCGCAACACCTTCGGACAATGCAAATGACAAACATTCCGCGCTCCGAGCGAGGTGCCCGCATGTCCTACAAAACGATAGTCGTCAATCTGGCCGTTGATGCAAACCCCGCGCCGATCGTAAAGTTGGCAACGGAACTCGCGCAGCGTTTCGACGCTCACCTCGTCGGCTTCGCCGCCGCGGACGTTCCGCCTTTGGTGTCGACGGGAGAAGGCCTGGTCTACGAAGGCGAGGTCATGCAGATTGCTCGCACGGAAATCGAGAAGCGTCTTGCCGAACTGCGCGACATTTTCGAGAAAATCGTCCCGACCTCGATAAGCAGTGAATGGACGCAGTATATCTGCGGTCCGACGCGTGCTCTCGGCATAGCCGCCCGTTCGGCCGACCTGGTCGTGACCGCCGATGGCGGGGAGGATGTCTTCCGCGCCGTCGATATCGGAAGCCTTGTGCTCGGCGCCGGCCGGCCGGTGCTGGTCACCGCGGGCAATGCCGAGCACCTTCTGGCGAAGACAGTCCTTATCGCCTGGAAGGACAGCAGGGAGGCGCGAAGGGCGTTGTCCGACTCTCTGCCGTTCCTGGCGAAGGCCAACGAGGTGGTCGTTGCCACCATGGAGACCGGCTCCGGAGAAGATGTTCGAAACAGCCTCGCCGACGTCGCGGTTTTTTTGGAGCAACATGGCATCACGGCGCGGACCGAAGTGATCGCCGGTGACGCCGACGGTGACAGGCTGGTGGCGTTCGCACGCTCGATCCATGCCGATCTGATCGTTTCCGGAGCCTACGGCCACAGCCGGCTAAGGGAATGGGCCTTCGGCGGCGTCACGCGCTCGCTGATCGACGAGAGCGGCATCAATCGCCTCCTCTCGAACTGACTGTCTGGCCCGTGGCAACCAGAACGGCAGACGACGCGGATCGGCCGACAGCCATGGCAAGCAAGGAGCAATCGATCGGCCGCTCTCCGGGCCTCGTCGAGCATGCCTACTGGTCGCTCGGAACCGATCAGTTGGTCGGGCAGCTGGAAGCCTCCACCTCCGGTCTTCTGAGCCCGGACGCAGCGGTCCGGCTCGCCAAATTCGGGCCAAATGCGCTCGCACCGCGGTCCGACGCTTCGGCATTGGCTGTCTTCGCGCGCCAGTTTCGCAGCCCGCTGGTCCTGATCCTCGTCTTTGCCGCCGCCGTTTCGGTGTTCGTCGGCGAGGGTCACGAAGCAGCGATCATCGGCGCGATCGTGCTGGCCAGCTGCATCCTCAGCTTCACACAGGAGTATGGCGCTTCCCGCGCGATGGAGGCGCTGCGGCAGCGTGTCGCCCGCAGGGCGACCGTTCTGAGGGACGGTTTCGAACGCACGGTCGGTGTCGAGGACATCGTTCCTGGCGACGTCGTTTGCCTGTCGGCAGGCAATCTCATCCCGGTCGATGGCGTGATCCTGGAGTCGCGGGATTTCAACGTCAGCGAATCCGTTCTGACCGGCGAGACCTTCCCCGTTGTGAAGTCCGCCGGCCGGTCCGCGCCTGAAGCCGGCATCGCGCAGCGGACCAATGCGGTTTTCACCGGCACGTCGGTTCGCAGCGGAACGGCAAAAGTGCTTGCCGTGGCCACAGGAGCTCGGACCGAATTCGCATCGATAGCCGACGCGTTGGAGCGACAGATTCCCGAGACCGAGTTTGCTCGCGGTATCAGGATGTTCGGATATCTGATGACCGAGATCATGCTTGCGATCGTCATCCTGGTATTCTTCGCCAACGTGATGCTCGACAGGCCCTTGATCGAGTCGCTGCTGTTTTCGCTTGCCCTGGCGGTTGGCCTGACGCCCGAACTGCTTCCCGCAATCATCAGTGTCACCCTGGCCAGGGGCGCGCGCACGATGGCCGCCAGCGGCGTCATCGTGCGTCGCCTCGATGCCATCGAGAATCTCGGCAGCATGGACCTGCTGTGCACGGACAAGACAGGAACACTGACGGAAGGCGTCATCCACCTCGATGGGTCGTTCGACGTCGAGGGCAATGCTTCGAGAGAGGTCCTGCTTTGGGCACGGCTGAACGCGACTTTGCAGACCGGGCTGAAGAATCCCCTGGACGAAGCAATAGCGAGTGCTCCGCCTGGACAGGAGGATCTGTCTGGTTTCGCCAAGATCGATGAAATCCCATACGATTTTGTTCGGAAGCGGCTGTCGGTCGCCCTGCGGGAGGGGGCGCGTGAACAGATCCTGGTGACCAAGGGGGCCGTCCAGAACATTCTCGACGTATGTGCCTTCGTGCAGGGTCCACATGGGTTGCAATCCCTGGGCTCGGCGGAGCGCCAGACGATCGACGAGAAATTCAGGCGTTGGAGCGCGCAGGGGTATCGCGTTCTCGGCCTGGCGATCCGGCGCTTTCAGGACAAGGCAGGCTTCAGCCGCGACGATGAAACCGCGATGGCCTTCGCGGGATTCCTGCTGTTTCTCGATCCGCCGAAGGAGGGGGTGCGGGAAACGCTTTCGGCACTTGCCGATCGCGGCATCGGGGTGAAGGTCATATCCGGCGACAATCGCTATGTCGCCGCGCATCTGGCCGAGGCCGTAGGTCTCCGGTCCGATAGGATCATGACGGGCGAAGACCTGTCGAAAATGACGAAGAACGGGCTTCTGGCCAGCGTTCGCAACACCGATATTTTCGTCGAGATCGATCCGAACCAGAAAGAGCGCATCGTCGAGGCGCTGCGCCGGAGCGGTCACGTCGTCGGCTATCTCGGCGATGGTATCAACGACGCGCCGGCGCTTCATGAAGCCGACATAGGCATTTCGGTGGACACCGCTGTCGATGTGGCCCGAGAGGCCGCCGACATCATCTTGCTGAAGCGTGACCTGGGCGTTCTGGTGCACGGCGTCGACGATGGCCGAAAGACGTTCGCCAACACGATGAAATACATCTCCATCACGACCAGCGCCAACTTCGGCAACATGATCAGCATGGCCGCCGCTTCGCTCTACCTGCCGTTTCTACCGTTGCTGGCCAAGCAGATTCTGCTGAACAACTTCCTTTCCGACATCCCAGCGCTCGCGATCGCGGGCGATAACGTTGATGCCGACCAGGTGCGCAGGCCGCGGCATTGGGACATCCGTTTCGTGAGGCGTTTCATGGTGAGCTTCGGACTGGTGAGCTCCTTGTTCGATTTTGCAACGTTCGCCTTCCTCATTCTGGTCGCGCATGCCGCGTCGGCTGCGTTTCAAACGGCGTGGTTCGTGGAATCCGTACTGACGGAACTTGCCATCGTGCTCGTCGTGCGGACCCACCAGAGGCTGTGGCGCAGCCGTCCCAGCCGTTTGCTCGCCGGCCTTGCCCTCGGCGTCGGCGTCATCGCCATCGCCATCCCGTTCGCTCCCTTCGCCAATTGGTTCGGGTTTGTCCCCCTTGCAGGATCGGTGCTTACCGGGCTGCTCGCTATCACGGCGTTGTATGTGCTTGTCTCAGAAATAACGAAAAGCTGGCTCTTCGATCACGGCAGGCAAGGCAAGCACAGGCGAAAGGCGGCGAGCCCATCGAGGCGAGCCAACAAGCAACCGGCCCGGCTCTCAGGATGAGTTGCAACCCGCAGAGCGCGACTGTTCGCACCGAGATACAAGTCGATCGCGTAAGCGAGGGAGCGACGTCAGCCTCCGACAGCAGCTTTGGCGACGTTCACGCCGAGGCCGTAAACCAGCTGCCCTCCGTAATAGCCTGTTACCGTGACCAGGGCCGCGCCAGCTATTTCAATCGCGGGTATGGCAAGGGTCAGCGTGCCGAGCTCACGATTTCGCACCCAAAGCGCGAGCCGAATCAGACCCCAGCTCAGAAAGGTGAAGGCGCTGATTGTGCCCAAGCTCTCATGGATCTCGGCAACCTCACTGCTAAAACCGGCGGCCTCGGCGTGGTCAAGAGCCATACCGCCGAAGAACCAGGTGGCGACGGCGAACAATCCTGCGGTGACGGCAACAAAGGTGGAAATCGTACCTACGCCGGAGCGCGCCGTTACAGCGTTGCGGCTGCTGAGCGCGATGAGGTCGATGACTACAAGCGTATAGACAAGCACAATGGGGAAATGCACCAGAATGGGATGGACATGCTGAATTTCAGGCATCGCAAATATGCTCCAGAAATGTTGGGAACGATGGTCTGTTGGTCGCTCGATCGTCAGTCTTCGCTGTCACCGAATTCCTCGTTGTCCCGATCGGTGCGAGCGCTGCATTCATCATCGCCGACACCTTTGACCGACTTCGGACCGGTGGCGCTCGTCATTGGGATCGCCTCGAGGTCGATCGTCGCGGAAGAAGTGGCGGACGCAGGAGCGCATGATCCTTGGTTGGATTCAGCGGCGGCTGGTATGACAGAGACTGCAAGACCTCCAAGGGCGGCAAGCAAAACCGGAAAGTTGCGCATGGTTTGGTATCCTTCTCCGCGCCCACCCTTCGGACGCGATGACCTTGATAGACGCCTGGTCCTTGCCGCCGGCTGACGATGATTGACAGCGGTCTGACAGCTTCCGCATGCGACAGCTCCCGTCGATGAAAACCGTGTCGATGCACTTGGCAGCTTTGGGCGTGGCCGGACTTGTCCTGGCCACGACATTTGCCGTGCGGGCGCAAGACGACGACGGCGACCACGATCGGGCGCGCGACCTTTATGAACGCGGGGAGATCGAGGGCCTTGCCGACATTCTGAGCGTTGTCCGCGCAAAGGCTCCCGGCGAGATCGTCGCGGTCGATCTCATTCGCGCAGGTGGCAAGTGGGTCTATCGGGTTCAGGTGGTCGCCGCCGATGGTCGCCGCAGGATCGTCGATGTCGATGCCGGCGCCGGCGCCGTTGTGGGCGGGGAAGGCGACGACAGATGAAAATCCTCGTGGCAGAAGACGAACCACGCATTGCAGCCGACATCGCGACAGTCTTGAAGACGTCGGGCATGGCCGTCGATATTGTTGGTGACGGCGAAGCGGCCTGGTTTGCAGGCGATGTCGAAAACTACGATGCGGCGATCCTCGATCTGGGATTGCCGAAGCTCGACGGCCTTACGGTTCTGAAGCGCTGGCGGGCCAATGCCCGCCGCTTTCCCGTCCTCATCCTGACGGCAAGGGGGCTGTGGACAGAGCGCGTCGAAGGCATCAACGCCGGCGCCGACGACTACCTTCCGAAGCCCTTTGAAATGGAGGAGCTGCTGGCGCGACTGCGCGCCATCCTGCGCCGCTCGAGCGGGCAGGCGGCGCCAGTGCTGAAATCGGGCCCGTTGCTGCTCGATACACGCCAGATGCGCATCTCGCTTCGCGGCGTTCCGGTAGCGCTTTCACCGCTGGAGTATCGACTTCTGGCGTTCCTGATGCACCATGCCGGCCGAGTGGTCGCGCCGACTGAACTTGCCGAACATTTGTATAGTTCCGGCAACGAGCGCGATCCAAACACGATTGAAGTCATCGTCGCGCGTCTGCGACGGAAACTTGGCAACGATATCATCGAGACGCGACGCGGGTTCGGATACGTGGTGCCTGACGGGGCCTGACCGATGCGAAATTCAATCCGCTTCAGGCTTTGGTCGGCTGCAGCGATATCGATCGTCATCGCTCTTGCCATCGCCGGCGTTGGCTTGCGTTATCTGTTTGAGCTGAATGTCGAGAGGCGGGTTGTCAGTGAGTTGACGGTCGATCTCAATGAGCTGATCGGGGCGACAAGTTTCTCAGCCGACGGCCGTCTGTCGGTGGCATCGACGCTGGCCGATCAGCGCTTCGCCAGCCCGCTGTCTGGCCACTATTGGCAAGTGGAAGATCTGGCCACCCATAGCCTCGTTCGATCGCGTTCCCTGTGGGATACAACGCTGGCTTTGCCTGAACAAGCAGCCAGTGGCGAGCTGAGAAAGGAAGAACTCAAGGGGCCAGGCGGAGAGCTCACCGTCGCCGTCGTGCGTGCGATCACTGATACGGACGGGCGGGCCTTTCGCGCCATCGTGGCGGAAGACCATCGCAGCGTGGAAGTGTCGGTGGGCGAATATGTCCGCGATCTCGCGCCAGCGCTCATCGTGCTCGCCTTCGCTCTGATGGGAGCGTTCTTCATCCAGATCACCGTCGGTTTGGCGCCGCTGGAAAGCCTAAGGGTCGCCGTCAAAAACGTGATTGCGCAGCGGACGGCGCGGCTTGACGTCGCCGCGCCGAGCGAAGTGCAGCCACTAGCCGACGAGATCAACCGCTTGCTCGAAGCCCAGGAGAAAGCCCTCTCTCGCGCCCGCTCGCGCGCCACCGATCTTGCACATGGCCTCAAGACCCCCCTGCAGGTCCTGTCGGCTGACATCCGGACCTTACGCAAGAAGGGGGAAACCGAACTTGCCGACGAAATCGAGAAGAGCGCCGGCGCAATCCGTCGTCACGTGGAGCGGGAATTGGCACGCGCTCGTCTGGCACCCGGTGTCTCCGGCAAGGCTGCGTGCCGTGTCGAAGAGGTGGCAGCCGGCGTGGTGGCCGTGATCAAGCGCACGCCGAGGGGCAAGCAGCTCTCATTCGTGATCGACGCCGCCGAAGATTTCATGGCGCCGGTCGACGAAGGTGATCTTTCGGAAATTCTCGGCAATCTGGTCGAAAACGCGACGCGTTTCGCGAAATCCCTGGTTCACGTGAGCGCATCCGCGAGCGCTGGCGAGGTCATTATCAAAGTCGTCGATGATGGGCCGGGCATCCCCGAGGCCGCTCGGCATATCGCGTTGTTGCGCGGCGTTCAGCTCGACAGCAAGGGCGGCAGCAGCGGCCTCGGCCTGGCGATCGTCTCGGATATCGTCGAAGCCTATGGCGGCCGCGTCGAAATGGCCAATGCCAGATCCGGTCTGGCGGTGACCATTTACCTGCCTCGGCATGGTTGAGAGGCGCTCAGGCAAAGCCGGGGAAATAGTCGACCTTTATTTTGGAACGGCGGACGCCCATGGCAAGGAGCTTTTGGCGTAGAGCCTTCACCATGGCCTGCGGGCCGGAGATGTAGAAGGTGCGTTCGAGATAGTCGGGCATGGTGAGGCGCACCAGGCGGGCGTCGATGTAGCCGGGATACTGACCGCGCACCGCGCCCTTAGCCACGGCGTGGAATGTCTTGATGCCCAGCTCGCGTCTCGCGGAGCCGAGCACCTCCCGGTAGGCAATGTCTTCCTGGCTTTCCGTTCCGTAGAGAACGACGATCGGCCGCGCTTCCTTGCGATCGATGAGAAACTGCAGCATTGAACGGAACGGCGTGATGCCGATGCCGCCGGCGAGGAACGCGATTTTGACCTTGGGATCGGATGGCAGCGTGAAGTCGCCGGCCAACTGCGAGGCATGGATCGTGCTTCCGGGCCTCATAGTGCCCAGCCTGCGCTTGAAGGCGCTCGATTGCGGATAGAATTTGACACCCAGCCGTACCGATTGCTCGGTAGGGGATGACGCCACCGTGAAATAGCGCCGGTTTCCGCGGCTGTCGGATTTGTCGAGGCCAAGCGTCCATTCCAGGTACTGGCCCGCCTGGAAGGCGAGCTTTCGCTGCGACCTGAAGATGTAGTCGTAGCTATCGATGGTCGTTTGCTCGATGCGTTCCAAAGTCAGCACGAAACGGCCCTTCGGGCTCACGGCGTAGGCGAATAGATTACCCACCAGAAGAGCGAGCTCGGGCGTGAAATAGAACGAGCCGATATGGACGTTGGGCGCGAACAGAAAGCCGACGATGCCGGCAAAGGCGATGCGCGGCCAGCGTGTAGTCGGGGCCGTCAGCGGCTCGGTCAGCATCACGAAGGCGAAGAACAGCAGCGGCGACGAGCTGAAGGTCTCCCAGAGTGCGGTGCCATACTGGGACGGGTCAGTGGTGACCAGGATCGTCGCTAGCGCCGCTCCGAAGAACGTGGCCACGAGATCGAGCCGGCGCAGCTTACGCACCACAAGAGCGCCGCCCGCAAGCACCAAGGGGAGCAGCCAAACGTTGCCCCCTACCCACCATGTGGCGGGATGATCGAGCAAGAGCGCTGCCAAAGCAACGCCCAGCGCGGCCGGATTGAACAGGTGTTTCCTGCTGACGGCCAGGATGTATTTCGACGAGATCGCCCAGATCGAGGCGAATGCCACGGCGCCGACGGCCTTGGCGTCGGTAGCGGCAACCGGATCGAGGATGAGCGCCAAAATGAGTGCGGTGATGTAGACGGACTCGCTGTTTGCCGGAACCTCGAAGGTGCGAACAAAAACCCTGTTGGTGATCCAGCAGGCGGCCAGGACCAAAGCGGTGGTGAAGGCGAGCGCGACTGGATCATGCGGCACAAGGTTTAGGAAGCCGAAAACGAAGGCGATGCCAAGCAGCGCCGTCAGGTAGTAGAGAACCAGCCGATACATGGTCAGGTGGTCGAGAAGCCGGTCCAGGGTCTTGATCATGGCTGGCAGAAGGCTCCAAAACCGCTCGTCGGCGTGGCGCGGCAGTTGTTGTCGATGAGATATCCCTCGAGTCCTTGTGTCTGCTCGAGAAAGAGGATGCCGTCCCGGCCCATCGCAAAGGCGGCGGTGGCGAAGCGGTCGGCCTCGAGCACATCGGAGCCGATAACGGTCAGGCTAACGATGTCGCTGATCGGATCATCGTCCGCGCGCGGATTGTAGATATGTTGCCCGCGCGCGTATGTGCCGGAAGTGGCGACGCCGTGTCCACGCGGATAGACCACCTTGACGATCTCATTCGTGTGGAAAGGACTGCGGATGCCGACGCTCCAGTCCCGACCGGAAGCATTCCTGCCGGAGGATTGGATGTCGCCGCCCGCCTCGATGAAGAAGTCGCTGACACCCGCCCGACGGACGATTTCGGCCGCGTTGCGGATTGCCCAGCCCTTGACGATGCCGGAGGGATCGAGCGTGCCGTCGGGCCTGTGGACGTCGAAATATCCGGCCGTTTCCCTTCTAGTTTGCTCGGCAATCTTCATCACGTCCAGCATTTGGCCGCTCCAGTCGCGGACCGGAAGGTCGCCCCGGTTGATGACTGAGATCTCGCTGTCCGAGCGATACGTACTGAAACGCCGGTCGACATCGTCGAAATAGGCAAAGACCTTTTCGACCAGAGCGCCAGCTGGGATGCCGAGGTCGACGGTGATGGGCATGCCCATCAATATTCTCGTTTCCCGCACGGAACTACGACGACGCCTTCTTCAGGGCACCGCCCAGCGATTGGATAAAGGCCCTGCTGGTCAGCGTGGCACCCGAGATAATGTCGACGTCAGCGCTTTGCGCGCTGATCGCCTCGTCGCGCAGCATGGGCAATGCCTGGCGGTTGATGTTGACAGAGGTACGGCGGTCATTGGGGTATTTCAGTATTTTGAGCGCCGTGATCCGGCCGCCCTGAACGAGCGCCTGAAGCTGGATAATGCCATAGTAGGCGTCGGCGGGCCGGCCCGTGTAGACCCCATCCGCATAGCCCTGGGCTGCAAGCTTCATGCCGGTGTGAATGACGCGCGCGGCTGCCTGCGGAAATGCCGGCCGCGGCTGCGGGATCGGAATATAGACGGCTGGCGTCACGGCGAACGAGGGTGCGTCCGGCATGGCGACACTCGCGGCTGCCGGCGCGAGGTCTCGCTTCGGTGGCGGAGGCGCAAGCTTTGAAACCTGTGGCGGGGCGGCGACAACCGCCGGCTTCGGAGTGGCTGCAATCACCGCAGCGTTGTCCGTTTTGGCCTCGATCAGCCTCTGTGGAGGCGGCTCCCGTTGCACATTCTGCGGAACCTCGCGCAGGGGCGTCACCGGTGCTGCGACTGGATCGGCCAGTGCTGGTGGGACGAATGGCTGCGACGTGCTCTGCGCTGCGGCATTGGCAGAACCCTCCGCATCGATCAAGTCGTTGGCGGTTGGCTTGCCTGCCTGATCCCAGACATAAGCACCGGACGAGGCGATCACGAAGAGTGATAGGGCGATCTGTTTCATAAGCATTGCATCCCGGGTTCGGGGCGCGCAGCGGCCGGGCCGTTGCATGCCTTCTGGTGGCAATATCTCATGAGCTGGCTGACAATTGGCTGTCAGCGCGCCTTGGCTGGCAAGATGCGCAATCTACAGCGCGCGCTAGGACACGAGCACCATGGACAACGGGCCGGCGTAGAAAAGGCTGTCCTTGACCTCTTTGACGCCTTTGACGTTTTCCGCCGCAACGACAGCGGCCTTTCGCTGACGCTCGTCAAAAATGGCACCGCTGAGTTCGACGACGCCTTTGTCGACCTTTACGCCGATCAAAGTGCCATCGCCCCATGCCTGGCCCTCAAGCTCGGCCAGGATGTCCTTGCGGATGAGCTCGTCATCGCCGGTCGTCGCACCCGATTGAGGCAGGATGCGAAGCAGCGCGCGCAGCAGGTCCGTCCGGGTGACGATGCCTACGATCGTGCCCGCGTCGACGATGGGCACGTTCTTGATGTCGTGGCGGGTCATCAATTCGACGATCTCGGCGAGCGAGGCACCCGGCGGCGCCGAGACGACGTCACTCGTCATCACCTCGTCGACTCGACGTCCGTTAGCGAGAACATACTCTCTGGCCATCTTTCCGGGGCCGACGATAAATTCCAGCCAGCGAGGACGAACGCGCTGCGTGCCGAGTTCTTGACGGCGCAGAAAGTCACCCTCGGTTATGATGCCAACCATCGCGCCATCGCGCGTGACCGGCAGGCAACGGATTTTCCTTGACAGCATCAGGTCGGCGGCGTCTGCGATTGGCGCCGCCCCATCGATCGTGATGACTGGCGTCGTCATGATGGCTTGAGCTTGCATCCCGGCCTCCCTTTCGCGCCATTGCGCTGAAACCGCGTCATTTTGACTGCAGGACGTCGCCGGGCCGATCCTCGGGCTCGATCAGTATCCGCTCCGCGGCCCCATCGAGATCCTCGTATTGACCGCTGCGCAACGCCCAAAGGAAGCCCGACAGACCGAGCGCTCCCAGGAACAGGGCCACGGGAATGAGATAGACGAGCGTGGTCATGGATGGGCCACCCCCACGACATCGGAGCGGCGCCTGGTCGGAGTCGCTTCGGGTATAGCTTTCACGGTAGCCTGAAGCCGCATCGCATTTGCGATCACGATCAACGAGGAAGCGGACATGGCGATCGCGGCGATGAGCGGCGTCACATGTCCGAGGATGGCGATCGGAACGGCGAAAGCGTTGTAGACGATCGCGACGGCGATGTTCTGGCGAATGAGCCGGCCGGCCTTGCGCGAGATTTCCATCGCAAGAGGAACCGCGAGGAGGCTTTCGCGCAGGAAGACGAAGTCAGCGGCCTTGCGGCCAATGTCGGCCGCGCTCGCCGGAGCGATCGAGACATGCGCCGCCCGCAGCGCCGGCGTGTCGTTGAGACCGTCGCCCACCATCAGTACCTTGTGTCCCGCACGCGTCAGGGATTCGATCCACTCGACCTTTCCCGAAGGCAGCAGCGCCGGCACGAAATTCTCGATCTCCAATGCGTCGGCGACATCACTGCAGGCCTTCTCGGTATCGCCGGACAACATATCGACCGACACGCCGGCTTCCTTCAGTTGCCGGATAGCCGCCCTGGCATCCGATCGAGGCGCATCCTCGAAGGCGAAGCATGCGACGATGTTTCCATTCTTCGAAAGCACCGTGCCGCCATAGCCGCCGATCCTGCCTTCTCCGCCGGTGCGAGCCTTCCACCCGGCCCATCCGCGTCGGCCCAGGCGCCAGACGTCATCCCCAGCGGTCGCCTCGATGCCAAAGCCGGGCTCTTCTCGCACCGAGTCGAGCTTGGGCTCACCGGCAAAGCCTGCATAGGCCGTAATTGCCTTTGAAAACGGGTGTCGCGAATGGGCTGCCATGTCAGCGGCCATCGCAAGCATGGTCGGATCGATCTCGGATGCGTTGACGAGCCTCGGCTGCCCCAAAGTCAGCGTTCCGGTCTTGTCGAACACAGCCGTGTCGATCGCCGCGAGGCGCTCCATGGCAGAGCCGTCCTTGACCATGACGCCGGCCTCGAAGAGGCGCCGGGCCGCTACCACCTGGACGATCGGCACAGCGAGGCCGAGCGCGCAGGGGCACGTGATGATGAGCACGGCGATGGCGATGGTGAGAGCCCGGTGCCAATCGCCGGACGCGACCATCCAGCCGAGGAATGTCACAAAGGCCGCCAGATGGACCACGGGCGCGTAGAGCGCCGATACCCGGTCGGCGATGCGCCGGTAGTGCGAGCGGCCGCCTTCGGCGGCTTCCATCAGGCGAACCATTTCCGCCAGGAAGGAGTCCTTCGCGGCGGCGGTTGCCCGCATCGTCAGCGGACCCGTGAGATTGAGTATGCCGGCCTGGACGTGCGTTCCGGCACTCACGGCCTTGGGCTCGCTCTCGCCGGAGACGATCGAGCAATCGAGGTCGGAATTGCCGCTGGTTATGTCGCCGTCGACCGGTATCCGTTCACCGGCCGCGATGAGCAGGCGCATTCCCGGCGTGAGCTCGGCGACGGGCACGTATTCGCGCGTGCCGTCGTCCCGCAGGACCACCGAGCCCCGCGCAGCAAGCCTGGAAAGGCCGTTGACGGCCGTTCGCGCGCGTTCGCGCATCACATGGTCCAGCGTGCGGCCGATGAGCAGGAAGAAAAGCAGCGACACCGAGGCGTCGAAATAGGCATGTTCACCGTGATTGATGGTCTCGTAGAGGCTCATCGCGTAAGCCAGGGAGACGCCCACCGCGATCGGCACGTCCATGTTCATCCGGCCATGGCGCAACGCGTTCGCCGCGGAGCGGAAGTAGATGCCGCCGGCGAAGGCGAGAGCCGGAATGGCGATCAGCGCGGACAGCCAATGGAAAAGATCCCGCGTGGCGCCCTCGGCGCCGGACCAGACCGAAACCGACAACAGCATGATATTGCCGGCCGCGAAGCCGGCCACGGCGACGGCGCGGATCAACTCCGAAAGCGTCTTGTCCTTCTCGTGAATTTCCGGGTCGAACAGATGCGCCTGATAGCCCAGCCGACCGAGCACGGCAAAGAATGGCGGGACATCGTCTCCGTGCCAGCGGATCGACACACGCTTCGTCGACAGATTGACGCGAGCAGACTCAACGTCCTGGACCTTGCCGAGCGCGGCCTCGATCGCTTGAATGCACGCCCCGCAATGAACCGTCGGCACCGACAGCTCGGTCTGGTGAATGTCGCCGCCAAGAGAGCGGCTGGCCAGCTTGATCTCGTCGCTCGACGGCGAAGCGGACGCTGCGTTGGCGACCTCCAACGCCATTTCGGCGCCTGGCGCGCAGCAGCTCATTGCAGGGCTCCTTTCACGATCATGATGCGGCGGACATCGCGAAACGGTGACGTCAGGCCCGCATCCGCATCGATCTCCACGATCCAGACGCCATCCTTCGGCGCTTGCCGGGCGGCAAATTCCCGCGTATTGGCAGGAGAGTCGCCGGAGGCCGCGGCAAGTGTCAGGGTTTCGTCCTCGGCCTCGTAGGCCGGGTGGCGGAACAGCATCCTTACGCCATGCAGCGGGACCGGTTTGCCCTGGCTGTCGACAAGGCCGTAGCGGACCTCGCCGGAAGCGATGGTCAGCTTGCCCGTCCAGCCGAGCGCCGCCTGCGCCCTTCCTTTCTTCGCTTCCTCGTTGAACTGCTGGCTGGCAACATAGGTGTTCTCGACGACGAGGCCGGTCCAGCTCTTTTGGGCGAGCGTGGCCATCGTGACGTTGACCCCGATCACCACCCCGAAAAAGGCAAGGATGGAGATCAGCATATGCCTGCCGGTGAACTCGCGCGGTTTCCGCGTATCGGCGTTCATTTGCCATTCTCCGGCGCGTTGAAACTGGCGGTGTATTCGGCGGATTCGGAACTCGCCTGGTCGTCGATGCGAAATTCGAAGCGTTGCACCGGCTTCTTGATCTCGTCCGCGGGTTGCCGAACGAAGACCTTCAGCGTCTTCAGCCGGTCAGGTTCGACCGAAATGGAAAATGAGCGGCTTGGGGGCTGGTCGATGCCGACGACGCTCATCTCACCGCCGTCGAGGCCCTCCAGCGTCACCTCGATCGTTCTCGGCTCGGGTATCATGTTGAGCAGCTTGACGGTGTAGCCGTTCCGGATCGAGCCGTCTGAAAGTGTCACGAACTGCGGATTTCTGTCGTGCAGGACATTCAGCTCCAGCCGTTCGCGCGTCAGCAGCGAATAGACGAGCGCCAACCCGATCGCCGACCACACACCGAGATAGATGTAGGTGCGCAACCGGAAGATCTTGCCCAGATGGAAATGTGCCAAGCCATCGACGAAGCTGCCGCTCGCCGTTCTTACGAGCGTCGGATTGACAGGGCTGGCGCCCCCCGAGGTCGCCAGCGCCATGTTGGCATTGTAGTCGGCCAGGGTCGCGTAGGAAATCAGCCCGCGTTCTCGGCCGAGCTTGTCCATGACGCCGTCGCAGGCGTCGATGCACAGCGCGCAGGTGATGCATTCCAACTGCTGGCCGTCGCGGATATCGATCCCCATGGGACAGACGGCGACACAGGCGTTGCAGTCGACGCAGTCGCCGACCGCTTGCCCGGCGGCCGAGACCTTCTTGGCATGCCGCGAACGCGGCTCGCCGCGCCAGTCGTTATACGTTACTGTCAACGAGTTTTCGTCGAGCATGGCGGCCTGGATGCGCGGCCACGGGCACATATAGGTACAGACCTGCTCACGCATCAGCCCGCCGAACACATAGGTGGTGCCGGTCAGCACGCCGATCGTGGCATAGGCGACCGGCGCGGCAGTGCCGCTGACGACGTCGCCGAGCAATTTCGGCGCGTCGGCGAAATAAAAGATCCACGCGCCGCCGGTGGCGACCGCGATAATGAGCCAGATGGCATGCTTGGATACGCGCAGGATGAGTTTGCGGGCGGTCCACGGGGCCGCGTCGAGCTTCATGCGGGCATTGCGATCGCCTTCGATCGCGCGCTCCACGACAAGGAACAGATCGACCCAGACGGTCTGCGGGCAGGTATAGCCGCACCAGGCTCGTCCCACCGTCGACGTGATCAGGAAAAGGCCGACGCCCGCCATCATGAGAAGTCCGGCGACGTAGTAGAATTCCTGCGGCCAGATCTCGATGAAGAAGAAGTAGAAACGGCGGTTCGCCAGATCGATGAGAACGGCCTGGTCGGGAGCGAAGGGGCCGCGGCCCCAGCGCAGCCAGGGCGTCAGGTAGTAGATGCCGAGCGTGATCGCCATCACCAGCCATTTGAACTGACGAAAACGACCGGAGGCGCGCTTGGGGAAGATCTTCTTGCGCGCCGTGTAGAGCGGCTGTCGCGTCTTGGCGGAGTTGACCGCTTCGGCCTCGAGCCGTTCTACCTGCGTCTGATCCAGCACGACGATCTCCAATCGCGGCGGAAGAATGCCGCCTCTATCCGGCAGTCTTGCAATCGCTAACGCCGCGTCGCGTTGATGCAGGTCAAATTGAATCATCAAAAAACAGGTCGAGGCCCGGCGTGGCCGGGCCTCGTCGCTTGAACGGCCGAGGGCCGAGAACAGGCCCCGCTCCTATTCTCCGCCGCCAAGCGAATGGACATAGACAGCCAGTTCCTTGACCGTCGTCTCCCCTAGGCGTCCGACCCAAGCGGGCATCACGCCGCTCTTCGGGGCTCGCACCTGTGAAACAATGGCGGCTTCACCGGACCCGTAGAGCCAGATCGCGTCGGTCAGATTGGGGGCTCCAACGTCCCTGTTGCCCTTTGCGTCCTGGCCATGGCAGACGGCGCAATTGTCCGCGAAGACCTTGGCGCCGGGCTCGATCAGGCTCTTGTTCTTGACAGGGCCCGAAAGGCTGGCAACGAAAGCGCTGACCTGATCGATCTGTTCGGGCTTGAGCACATCGGCAAAGGCAGGCATTTCCGACTGGCGGGTATCGGCGTCGGTAGCGAACCGGATGCCGTGCGTGATCGTCTGCTGGATCTGCTCCGTCTTGCCTCCCCAGAGCCAATCGTCGTCGTTGAGGTTCGGAAATCCCTTCGAGCCTTGCGCGCCGGATCCGTGGCATTGAACGCAATTGACTTTGAACGCGGCGCCGCCGGCCGCGACGGCAAACTCGCGCAGCGCGTCGTCGCCGGCGATTTCGGAGACGCTCTTGGACTGAATTGCCGCGACATAACTCGCCTTGGCGGCTTCGGCCGCTGCCATCTCGTTCTTGACGTCATTGCGGCTCGAGAAGCCCAGCACTCCTCTGGTGGCCGAGCTCAGCATGGGCCAGGCCGGGTAGGCGATGGTATAGGCGATCGCCCAGAAGATGGTGACATAGAAAGTAATGACCCACCAGCGGGGCAGGGGATTGTTGAGCTCCTTGATCCCGTCCCATTCGTGGCCGGTCGTCGTGATGCCCGAGATTTCGTCGATATGCTCGTTGCTCATGATCAATCGTCCTGGAGAGGAATTTTCGCGGCATGGTCGGCATTGGCCTTGCCACCCGGACGGAGCGCGAAGGCAATGCAGCCGACAAAGAACAGGGCCATGGCAAGCAGGCCCCAGCTGTCTGCAAACTCCCGCATCAGATTGTAGTCCATAGGTCTGATCTCCTCAGCGGTAGCCAGCGGCTTCGTCGTAGTTCTTGAAGTCGACAAGAGTGCCGAGCATCTGCAGATATGCGACCAGGGCATCCATCTCGGTGACCTGCCGAGGGTTGCCGTCGAAGTCGCCGACCTTGGCTTTCGGATAGCGGCTTTCCAGTCCCGACGTGTCGGCGTTGGGATCGGCCTGCGCCATCAGGTCGGCATTCGCCTGCGCGATCATGTCGTCGGTGTAGGGGACACCGACGCGCCGGTTGGCGACGAGGTGCGTGGAGAAGTCCTTCACCTCGATCGGCTTATCCTTCAGGAACGCGTAGCTCGGCATGATGGATTCCGGCACGACGGAACGCGGGTCGGTCAGATGCTGGACGTGCCAGCTGTTGGAGTAGCGGTCGCCGACGCGGGCGAGATCCGGTCCGGTCCGCTTGGACCCCCACTGGAACGGGTGGTCGTACATCGACTCGGCCGCCAGGCTGTAGTGGCCGTAGCGTTCCACCTCGTCGCGGAAAGGCCTGATCATCTGGCTATGGCAGAGGTAGCAGCCCTCGCGAACATAGATGTTGCGCCCGGCCAGCTCGAGCGGCGAGTAGGGGCGCATGCCCTCGACCTTCTCGATCGTGTTGTCGAGATAGAAAAGCGGCGCGATCTCGACGATGCCGCCGACCGTGACGACCAGCAAGGATCCGACGAGAAGCAACGTGGCGTTCTTCTCGATCAGAGCGTGTTTATCTATCAGACCCATGTCTGGCTCCTTATTGGGCGGGCTGGAGGGCGGGCGCGGAACCCGGCAAGGGCTGTTCTTCGCGCTGGCGGCCAAGAATTGTCATGGTGATGTTCCAGGCCATGATCAGCATGCCGGTGAGATACATGGCGCCGCCTGCAGCGCGCATGAGGTAGTAAGGATGCATCGCGGCGACGGTTTCGGCGAAGGAGTAGACCAGGAAGCCCTGCTCGTCGTACTCGCGCCACATAAGGCCCTGCATGATGCCGGAAACCCACATCACGGCCGCGTAGACCACGATGCCAAGGGTCGCCAGCCAGAAGTGCCAGGTGACGAGGCGCATGGAATAGAGCCGCTCCCGATTCCACAGTTTCGGCACCATGTAGTAGAGTGCGCCGAAGGTGATCATGCCGACCCAGCCGAGCGCTCCCGAGTGGACATGGCCGATGGTCCAGTCGGTGTAGTGTGAGAGCGAGTTGACGGTCTTGATCGACATCATCGGGCCTTCGAAGGTCGACATGCCGTAGAAGGCGACGGCCGCAACCATCATGCGGATGATGGGATCGGTGCGGATCTTGTCCCAGGCGCCCGACAGCGTCATCAGGCCGTTGATCATGCCGCCCCATGAAGGCATCCACAGCATGACCGAAAACACCATGCCGAGTGTCTGCGCCCAGTCGGGCAGGGCGGTGTAGTGGAGATGGTGCGGCCCGGCCCAGATGTAGAGGAAGATCAGCGCCCAGAAGTGGATGATCGACAGGCGGTAGGAATAGACCGGCCGGTTCGCCTGCTTCGGCACGAAGTAGTACATCATGCCGAGGAAGCCGGCCGTGAGGAAGAAGCCCACGGCATTGTGCCCATACCACCACTGGGTCAGCGCATCCTGAACGCCCGAGAACGCCGAGTAGCTCTTCGAGCCTAGGAATGAAACCGGCATCGAAAGGTTGTTGACCACATGCAGCATCGCAATGGTCACGATGAAGGAGAGGTAGAACCAGTTGGCGACGTAGATATGCGGTTCCTTGCGCTTCAGGATGGTGCCGAGGAAAAGGATCAGATACGCAACCCAGACGATCGTCAGCCAGAGGTCGACATACCATTCGGGCTCGGCATATTCGCGACCCTCGGTGATGCCCAGCAGATAGCCGGTCGCTGCCATGACGATGAAGAGCTGGTAGCCCCAGAAGACGAACCACGCGAGATTGCCGCCAAAGAGGCGCGCGCGTGATGTGCGCTGGACCACATACAAGGACGTGCAGAGCAGGGCATTGCCGCCGAAAGCGAAGATGACGCCGGAAGTATGCAACGGCCGCAGGCGGCCAAAATTGAACCACGGCGCGATGTTGAGGTCGGGATAGGCAAGCTGCAGCGCGATGACCACGCCGACGAGCATGCCGACGACGCCCCAGAACGTGGTTGCGATTGCCCCGTAACGGATCGGCCCATCCATATAGGCGGAGGGGTCGACCGGAGCTGCCGGTTTGAAATCCGTGTTGCGCAGCAGGATCACGGTGAAACCAGCCACGGCGAAGAACAAAACCCACATGTGCTGGCGAAAAGGTTCATCCGCGCCGAAGCCGGCGGCCACAAGGGCGGCAAAAGCAAACAGGCCTAGAAGGACGATCTCTGTGCCAAATCTCATCGCAAGTCCCCGATCTCGTCTCGAAAATTCCAGCGGAAACTACCGCTCGCGGCACCATTTCGGGATTTTCCGTCCCGCGGCCTTGATCCAGGTCAAACGCGGGCTGCTTTTCGTTCGGGAGCGTCCGTATCGACCGCTAGTGTGGAATGCCGGCAACGAGGCGGCTGGGCCCGAAGTGCCGGCAAAGCGATCTGCCGGGCCGAACACCGGGGCCGGGTCCGGTCGGGTCGAAGCTCAACGATTGTTTAGCAGAGGGCGCGATGTTCAGTCGCCGCAGCGTTCCTCGAGCTGAACCATGCTTGCCAGGCTGATATGGCGCTTGTTTACGATCCGGATCACGCCATCAAACTTTAGCCTGGACAATTCGCGACTTACCGTCTCGATGGTCAGTCCGAGAAAATCGGCGATGTCCGCGCGAGTCAGCGGCAGGTCGAAGCTTATCGAACTTGCCGGATGGTAGTCAGGATCGATGTTTCTGGCGATCATGAGGAGGAAGCTCGCAACCTTTTCGGACGCGGTCTTGCGCCCCAGCGCCGCCATCCAGTCGCGCGCCTCGTCAAGCTTGTTCAGCGCGTGGTTGAGCAAATTCTGCCCAAGTTTCGGCGAGTCATCCAGCATTCGCTCGACGATCGTCTTTGGAAAAGAACACAGCGCCACGTTCGTCAAGGCTTCCGCCCGGATCGGCCTTTTCGCTCCGAAGGGCCGGCCCAAAAAATCGGGTGCGAAATGGAACCCGACGATCTGCTGACGACCATCCGACAGGTTTCGCGTGAGCTTGACGATGCCGGACAAAACGTTCGAGTAGGTTCCATCGTCTGCGAGTTCCGTTCCCGCCAAGACCTCATGCCTTGAGGAGGCTTTGGCCAGTTCGGCGAGTTGGCGAACCCTGAGCGCACCGCACAATCCTGCCCGCCGCGCTTCGCAGGATCTGCAAATCGCGGGAATGTCGGCTTGCTGAGCATGCTGTCTGGCGGCCATTGCGACGCCTGTGGTCAAATATATCGGCAATTTGCGCCGGCTGCTCCCCCAGCCGCCTTGATCCAAATCAAGGTCTTGCCGGTCTCGGTCAGGCAGTTTGCCCGCCATGAGCTCCGCCGCCGCCAGCATCCATGATACGCCTCCGCCGCCCGCTGCCGTTGGGCTTGGCGACAACGTACCGCGCTACACGAGCTATCCGACGGCCCCGCACTTTCATCCGGGCATCGACGCGGCGGCGGTTCGCGGTTGGATGGGCGCGCTTGAAGGCGATGACGAGATATCGCTGTATCTGCATATCCCCTATTGCGACAGGCTGTGCTGGTTCTGCGCCTGCCACACCAAGCAGACTCGCCACTATGCGCCCGTTGCCAGTTTTCTGCGCGCGCTGCACAAGGAAATCGAAACGGTCGGTGGCCTGGTGAGCGGCCGGGGGAGGGTGCGCGCCGTTCATTTTGGCGGCGGCTCCCCGACCATGCTGAAGCCCGACGACATCCTCGTGCTCGGAAAAGCGTTGCGGGACCGGTTCGACTTCCTTGATGATGCCAGCCTCAGCGTCGAGATCGACCCGAGCGACATGGACGAGGGGCGGCTCGATGCCTTCGCCGCGATCGGCATGACGAGAGCGAGCCTCGGCGTCCAGGACTTCGATCCCAAAGTGCAGAAGGCGATCAATCGCGAGCAGAGTTTTGCGCTGACCAAAAGCATAGTCGACGCGGTGCGCGCCCGGGGCGTTCGCTCCGTCAACCTCGACCTGCTCTACGGGTTGCCGCATCAAACCTTGGAGAGCGTCGCGGCGACCGTCGCCCAGGCGCTGACGCTGGCGCCGGACAGGCTGGCCCTGTTCGGCTACGCGCATGTGCCGTGGTTCAAGAAGCATCAGACGATGATCGATGAAGCCTGGCTGCCCGACTCGTCTGCGCGCTTGGCGCAATCGCAGCTCGCCGCGCGAATGATCGTCGATGCAGGCTACGAGGCCTTGGGATTGGATCATTTCGCAAAGCCGCAGGATGCGCTGGCGGCAGCGGCGCGCGCCGGCAAGATCCGCCGCAATTTCCAGGGCTATACCGAGGACCAGTGCGAGACGCTGATCGGCCTTGGCCCGTCCTCGATCAGCCGGTATCGCCAGGGCTATGCGCAGAACATCGTTGCGACCGGCGAGTACGAGAAGGCCGTGAATTCCGGACGGCTGGCGATAGCGCGCGGCGTCGAGTTCAGCCTCGATGATCTGGCGCGGGGCTGGATCATCGAGCGCCTGATGTGCCAATTCAGTTTCTCGGCGGTAGAGCTCGTCGAACGCTTCGGCGCCGTCGGCCAAACGCTGCTCTGTGAAGCGAGCCGACTGGCCATCAGCGGCGCAGGCCAGCTTCTTCGGCTCGACGGTGAAAGCTTCGTCGTGCCGGCGGAAAGCCGCCCGCTGGTCAGGGCGGTGGCGGCGAAATTCGACAAATATCTCAGCAACGGAACCGGCAGGCATTCTCTGGTGGTTTGAGCACGTCTTTGTTTCCCAAAACCACCGCGCACCCTCGGGTCAAGCCCGGGTCAAGCCCGTGGGCATGCTTTTGGCGACATAGATGGGCGGATCAAAAGTGCTCGCCGACCCTGAAGGGGCCGACACGGGTACCGGCCGCGATCAGATAGGCGGTAGACCAGCCGATCAGCAGAAAACCGTTGATGCCTTCCAGGGCCGCCAGCACGCGCCAGCCATGGGCGGGCACGACATCTCCATAGCCGACCGTGGAAAAGGTGATGGTCGAAAAGTAGAGCGCCGTCTCGAAGTCGTTCAATATCCCGAGCAGCCGGTAGATCCCGGCCCATAACCAGACTTCCGCCGTCATGACCGCAAAAAGCCCCATCACCACGCTGATCATGGCGATGACACGGCTGCGCCGGCCGTGCATACGGAAGAGCGCCACGAGACGCGCCATCGCACGGGTGATCGCGATGAGGCCGAAAGTATGGATCAAGACCGTCAGGCTGATGACGATCGTGCCGACGCAGAGATTGAGGATCATCTGAAGAAACTAAGGCCTCAGCGGGTCGCGGTCCTTGCGTAAAATCAAGCCCGACACCGGCGCGCCAGGCACCAACGTCTCAAACTGTTGCGCGCCGGAGGTCTGCCGGCGCAACCTATTCGGCGCCCGGTCTCGCGGCGGGACCGAGGCGAAAGAACATGGCAAGCTTCAGACTGGCGGCTATTCGTTCCGCCCGCTCGACAAATACCGCCGCGGTTTCGGGCGCGAAAAGCTCTGCCGCCGTCTCGCGGAAGAGAGCCAACCAGATCTCGAAGTCGGCTTCGGTGACATCCTCGAGCTTCAGGTGGGCCGGCACCGGCCGGCCATGATAATCGCCGCTTTTCAATATGACGGAGGACCAGAAGTCCGTCATCTTCTCCAGATGAGGCTCCCAATCGCCGGTGATCTCGCGGGCGAAGATGGGGCCGAGACGCTCATCCTTTCTCACCTTCGAATAGAATTTGCGAACCAGCACTCCTATCGAGGCCCGGTCGACGCCAGGGCAAAGCAAGGGCTGTTCGGCGGCAGGGCGAACCCTGTCAAGCAAGGCCGGCTTCGAAATCATCATGTTCCTTGTTCTTTGGCAATCAGGTCGGTGGTTTCGCTACGGCATCAACCGCGGTGTCCTTGTAGATCGCCCGACGGTTTGGCGATTTGCGCTGGCTCAAATTGTTTGTGGAACAATGACCGGCGCGCAGCCAACTGGAAAACCGAGTGATAAGACGGCTTCGCCGCTCATCTTCAAGTGGCTCACTTGCCGCGTGCGTTGAGGCGAGGCCGCATGAGCATCCCCCCAAACAGCACAGCGTAGCCGACGAAGGCGGCCACCCAGAACGCCGCCGAGATATGCAGCAGAATTGCTGCGGCAGGAGCCATGGCGGCAGCTATTCGCAGAACGGCAGCAATGACGATCGCAACGAAAACCGCGCATGTTCCGGCGTTTGCCGTCAGCGCGCGGCCTGTGTGACCAAGGGAGGCGCGGGTCATGACGGCAAGCGTCATACAGGCAATCGCTCCCACCGCCAACGCATGAATGCCGGCCACCGGGGGGACCGTCCCCGGGGCGAAGACGGCTAGGCCGGCTAGCAGCAGGCCAAGCGGCACAAAGGCGAACGCAACGTGCAGGATCAGAACCAAAGGGTCGGCCAGCGTCCGGTCACCCGCCCAGCGGCCAAGCCGAACGGCATTGAGGACCGCACCGGCGACGAGCAACCCGCCGGTTGCGATAGTGTCGGGAAAGAAAGTCCACGCAACGAGCCCGACGGCGGACAGCGCGATCGTTCCGATATCGAACCTGCCGAATGATGCCGGGAGCCGGCCGGGCTTCTCGCGAACCAGCCAATTGCGGGTGAAGCTCGGAACGATGCGCCCACCGATAACCATGATGAGGACGACAACGGCTCCAAGACCGAGGCGCCGGCTCATATCGGAGACGCCCTGATAATGCGCTTCGGCGTGAAACATGACATTTGCCGCAAAGAGGGTCGCGGCCGGCAGGAGCACCTTGAGGTTCCGCCAGTTTCGCCCGGCAACGATTTCCGTCGCGGCGGCGGTTACCACCGCAAAAAGAAAGGAGCAGTCCACGAACGCGCTCAGGAACCAGCCCGTTTCCGCCGAAAAGAACACGGCCACCCGACCCGCGAGCCAGAGCAGCACGAGCACCAATAGGCGAAAATCCTGAACGGGGAGCCGTCCGGTCCAATTGGGAATTGCGGTCAGCAGGAAGCCCGTCACGACCGCCGGCAGATAGCCGAAGAGCAGTTCGTGAATGTGCCAATCCACGGGCAGGAATACGCTGAGGATCTCGAGCTTGCCGTAGTAGAGCGGCAACCACAAGAGTATCGCGACGCCGGCCTGCAGCGAGCCTAGCAGAAAGAAGGGCCGAAAGCCGTAGGAGAGAATTGCCGGATAGACGCTTGGCCGCGTCCGTGGAATTGCCATGACATGCCTCATAGGAAACCAGGCAATGCGCCCGTTTCGATTCTTCTATCCCGGCCCCGAGGGGTGGAATTTGCCTCAGCGCAAACAAGAATGTGAATCGCCGTCGCCAGCGACAACAGGCTTTACTTGTCGATGGGCGGTCGTCCATGACAAAGTCTGGTCAGGGGCACGGAAGCGTTGCGCCACTGAAGTCGGGGAGGAAAGGCAGTTGGCAAGCCTTGATCGATCACTGATTGCCGGGCTGCCCGTGTTCGAGGGAGTCGCTGCTGCGGATCTCGATCGCATAGTCGGGCAGGCAAGATCCATTCGTATCGCGAAGGATCAGCCGGTGTTCGAGCAGGAGCAGGAGGCCCATTCGTTCTTCCTGCTGCTCGACGGCCATGTCCGCGTGGTGAAATCGACCCCGGACGGGCACGAAGTGACCGTGCGATATATAAGCCCCGGCGAGTTGATGGGGATCGCCAGCGCGCTGGGCCGGACGACCTACCCGGCAAATGCCATTGCCGCCGTCGATTGCGTGGTGCTTGCCTGGGCAAGCCAGCTCTGGCCCACCTTCGCGACGAGCTTCCCGAGCTTCAGCGCCAATACATACAAGGCGGTGGGAAGCAGGCTGCAGGATGCCCACGCACGCGTCATCGAGATGTCCACCGAGCAAGTGGAACAGCGTGTCGCGCATGCGCTGCTCAAGCTGATCAAGCAGTCAGGGAAAAAGACCGAGGAAGGGATCTTGATCGACTTTCCGATTTCACGCCAGGACGTTGCGGAAATGACGGGCACAACGCTTCACACGGTGAGCCGATTGCTTTCGGCCTGGGAAGACCAGGGCCTGGTCAAGAGCGGACGCCAAAGGGTCGTCGTGGTCGAGCCGCATCGACTGCTCGTGATTGCCGAGGGCCGCGCGGCAAAGAGCTAGTCCCATCTCCGGCCTCGATCGCCGCCTCCAAGTCGCGGCGAAGCTGATCCTCGTCGAGATCATGCTCGCGCGCCGCGTCGGAAACGGTGTGAAAGGAAGCGATCGGGCAGCCGACGCACAGCATGCCGTGCTGGAGGATGACGCGGATTGCAGCCGGCGTCTCGCGCATGATCCTGTCCATCGTCGCATCGTCGTTCAATTTGCGTTTCATGCTGCCGCTTGTCCGCATTGCAGATAGACATCTTGCCTGAGCTTTCCGGCGCGTTCGTTGCTCTGAAGCAAAGATGGCGCCGTCTTGCCTTGCTCGACGAAGCCGCAGCTCAAGGTGCGTTTTAGATCTTGCGGTCGGCCGGGCTTGGCATTTGCGATGGATCAAAGCTCGCTCGTTCTTCGCCGGATAGATCGATGACGACCGGTTTGACACCGAGCCGTCGTGAACCGGTGGCAGCCTCGATGCGTTGTGCTTCAGCCGGCGTCGGTTTGGAATCAGCGAAGGAGTCGGAAATGACCGAGCATCCCAGCGCCAATCGCTTGTCCGCACAGGAGCTGCGCGATATCGATGCCTATTGGCGTGCCGCCAACTACCTGACGATCGGGCAAATCTATCTGCTCGACAATCCGCTGCTTCGCGAGCCGCTTCGGCTGGAGCATGTCAAGCCGAGGCTACTCGGCCATTGGGGAACCTCGCCGGGACTGAGCTTCATCTATACGCATCTCAACCGCGTGATCAGACAGCGCGATGCAAATGTCATCTATGTCTGCGGTCCCGGGCACGGGGGACCTGCGATGGTTGCAAACACCTACCTCGAAGGCACCTACAGCGAGATCAATCCGGATATCCAGTTGGATGAGGCCGGGATGAAGAAGCTCTTCCGGCAGTTCTCCTTTCCGGGCGGCATCCCAAGCCATGCGGCGCCCGATGTGCCTGGCTCGATCCATGAAGGCGGCGAGCTCGGCTACGCGCTCTCGCATGCCTATGGCGCGGCCTTCGACAATCCGGATCTGATCGTCGCCTGCGTCGTCGGCGACGGCGAGGCGGAAACCGGGCCGCTCGCCACCTCCTGGCACTCCAACAAGTTCCTCAACCCGGCGCTTGACGGCGCGGTGCTGCCGATCCTCCACCTCAACGGCTACAAGATCGCCAACCCCACTATTCTGGCCCGCATCCCTGAAGAAGAACTGCGCGCGCTGTTCGTCGGCTATGGCTACGAGCCGCTGTTCGTCGAGGGCGACGATCCGGCCTTGATGCACGAGCGGATGGCCGCCGTGCTCGACGATGCGCTGGACCGTATCGACGCGATCCAGCAGGCGGCACGCAGCGGCGCGGAGACTGCACTGAGCCGGCCGAAATGGCCGATGATCGTGCTGCGAAGCCCGAAAGGCTGGACCGGTCCGAAGGAGGTCGACGGGCTGAAGACCGAAGGGTTCTGGCGCGCCCACCAGGTTCCGCTCTCCGGCCTCGCGGATAACCCCGCGCATCTGAAGATGCTCGAGGAATGGCTGCGGAGCTATCGGCCTGAAGAACTCTTCGATGCGGCGGGCGCGCCTGTGTCCGCCATCCGTGCCACCGCGCCGGAAGGCGCCAGGCGCATGAGCGCCAATCCGCATGCCAATGGCGGCCTGCTGCGACGGTCTCTCGATCTGCCGGACCTGAGCGAGCAGGCGATTCCGGTCAAGCGCCCGGGGCAGGTCAAGGCCGAATCGACCAGAGCCATGGGCGCCTTCCTGCGAGACGTCATGGCGTTGAACCAGGCTGCCCGGAATTTCCGCATCGTCGGGCCGGACGAGACGGCGTCGAACCGCTTGCAGGACGTCTTCGAGGTGACGGAACGCGCCTGGATGGAAGAGATCCTGCCCGAGGATGTCCACCTGGCGCGGGAAGGGAGGGTTCTGGAGATCCTATCGGAGCATACCTGTCAGGGCTGGCTGGAAGGCTACCTGCTTACGGGGCGCCATGGGTTCTTCTCCTGCTACGAAGCCTTCACGCATATTGTCGATTCCATGTTCAACCAGCATGCGAAATGGCTGGACGCCTGCCGCAAGCTCGCCTGGCGGCGACCGATCGCTTCGCTGAACTATCTGTTGTCGAGCCACGTCTGGCAGCAGGAGCACAACGGCTTCAGCCACCAGGACCCTGGCTTCATCGACGTGGCCTTGAACAAGAAGGCGGACGTCGTGCGCGTCTACCTGCCGGCGGATGCCAACAGCCTGCTTTGCGTGACCGATCATGTGCTGCAGACATGGAACCGCATCAACGTCATCGTCGCCGGCAAAGCCAATTCCTGGCAGTGGCTGTCCATCGACGAGGCGAAAGTCCACTGCAGCGCCGGCATCGGCATATGGGAGTGGGCATCGACCGACCGCGGGGCAGAGCCGGATGTGGTGATGGCCTGCGCCGGCGATGTGCCGACGCTCGAGACTCTGGCCGCCGTCCAAATTCTGAAACGCTACATTCCCGATCTCAAGATCCGGCTGGTCAACATCGTCGACCTGATGACCCTGCAGCCAAAGGAACATCATCCGCACGGCCTGTCGGATCGCGAGTTCGATGCGCTGTTCACCAGGGACAAGCCCGTCATCTTCGCTTACCATGGCTATCCCTGGACCATCCATCGCCTGACCTACCGGCGGACCAATCACGACAACATCCACGTGCGCGGCTACAATGAGGAAGGCACGACAACGACGCCCTTCGACATGACCGTGCTCAATGGGCTCGACCGCTACCATCTCGTGCTCGGCGTGCTCGACCGCATTCCCGAGCCGGCCGGTGCGCACATTCGGCTGAAACAGGCCATGGAAGGCAAGCTGATCGAGCACCGGGCCTATATCCGCGAGCACGGGCAGGACATGCCGGAGATCCTCGAGTGGAAATGGGAGCAGTAGCCGATGCCGAAGCGCCAGGCTGCGAGGACAAGCGCCGCAAAAGTGACCGGGACCGGTCGGCGATGACCGATGCAATTCTCGTCCTCAATGGCGGCTCCTCAAGCCTGAAGTTCGCCCTGTTCCAGCAGCGCGACGAACTTCACCTTCTGTTGCGTGGCAGCGTCTCGTCGATAGGGCGCAGCCCACGACTGCACATCGCGCCTACGGCTCTTTCGCCCGAAATCGACAGGAGCCTGGGGGACGGGCCGATCGATATCGCAAAGGCATTCGAGGCCGTGGCGTCCTTTCTCGCCGACCGCAGTCTTTTGCGCCAGATCCGCAAGGTTGGACATCGCATCGTGCATGGCGGTCGGGAATTTGCCCGTGCGACACGGCTTGATGAGCGCACGCTCGATATCCTTCACAAGCTTGAGCCGCTGGCCCCGATCCACCAGGCGATCAATCTCGAAATCGTCGGCATGGCCAGTCACCTTCTGCCTGAAGCCTTGCAAGTCGGCTGCTTCGATACGGCGTTCCACCATGCTCGGCCAGAGCTGTCGAAGCTCTATGGCCTGCCGCGCGAGATGTCGGAACAGGGCATTGTCTCGTATGGCTTCCATGGATTGTCCTATAGCCACATCGCCGCGAAGCTTCATGATCGCTACGGTGCCGCCGCCGGCGGCCGGACGATTGTCGCCCATCTCGGCAGCGGCGCGAGCTTGTGCGCCATGAAGGCAGGCGCGAGCGTCGCCACCACCATGGGTTTTTCGACGCTCGACGGTCTTCTCATGAGCACGCGTTGCGGTGCCGTCGATCCTGGCGTGATCCTGCATCTCTTGCAGGATCAGAAGCTGTCATCCGAGGAACTATCCACCTTGCTTTACGAGCGCTCCGGCCTGCTCGGAGTATCCGGCATTTCCGGTGATATGCAGACGCTGCTTGCATCGAAGGAGCCTGCGGCGGCGCGCGCCGTCGATCTCTTCGTCTACCGCGCCGGACGCGAGATCGGATCGCTCGCAGCCGCGCTTGGCGGGCTCGACACACTCGTGTTCACCGCGGGGATTGGCGAGCATGCGCACCAGATCCGGCAAAGGATCTGCGAGGCCGCTGGATGGCTGGATGTCGTTGTCGACGACGGCCTGAACCGCAGCGGCGAGGAGCTGGTCAGCGCCCCGAATTCCCGCGTCGACGTTCTTGTCATCCCGGCCGACGAGGAACGCGCGGTGGCCACGCAACTGTTCGACCTTGAAACGGCCTGATTGCCCCGTGGCAGCAGGGCGGAACGCAAAACGCGCCGCTCCGAACCGGATTCGGGCGGCGCGCTTTTAAGTCTTTTCACGCGTGTCGTTTCCGGGAACCGCCGCGCTCTTTGGGCGACATGCGTCAACCCGGCAGCTTGGCGCCGAGCTTCCGCTGAACCAGGACGAGTGTCGGATCATCGGGGTAGGTTGCGACGGTGAAGCCCATGTCGCGCTCAACCTCGATCGCGGCGCGGTTCTCGCGGCTCTCGATCGATTCGATCGTCTCGATACCATGCTCCTCGGCATATCGCGCGATATAGCCGAGAAACTCCCAGCCGACGCCGAGATGCTTGCGGTCCTCGCGAATGCAGATGGCGACCTCGCCGCGCCGGTCGGCCGGATCGCTGGCAAGCGTCGCCACCGCGATCAGCATTCCGTCGGTCGAGAAGGCGAGAAAATTGTGAATGTGCGGATCGTCGGAACGGGTCATCGCGACCAGCCGCTCATGCGAGACTTCCTTCACGGCTCCGAGGAAGCGGAAGCGCATATCCTCCGATGTGACGTGGGTGAAGAACTCCGCGACGAGCGGCTCGTCCTCAGGACGTGCGCGGCGCACCTCGAAGCGAAATCCGGTATGAGTGGTAAGCGTGGTTTTCATTGTCGTCCCTTTCAGGATTGATGCGCGGGGATTGGCTCGACTGGCCTCATTCTCCCATCGCCAGCAGCGTATCCCGCTTGAGGATTTCGATGCTGCGCAAGCTGAGCAGACGAATGACGCCCTTCTCCTTCAGGCGGGTGAAGACGCGCGACACGGTTTCGATAGTGAGGCCGAGATAGTCGCCGATGTCGATCCGCGACATCGGCAGTTCCACCTGCCGCAACCCACCCTGGCGCTCCGACATTTCGACCAGGAATGCCGCGACGCGTTCGATGGCGTTCTGGCGGCCGAGCACGAGAAGATGTTCCTGCGCCCGGATCAGACCTTTGAGCGCAAGAGGCAGAAGCTGGCGGGACACATCCACTCCCGAGGGAGTGCGAAACACCCTTACCCCCGTTGCGTTGATGGCTTCGGCGAAGAAGTGGTGAGCAGCGTCGGCCTCGAAACCGAAAGTCTCTCCCGCCAGATGGAACGCGCTTATCTGTCTGCGGCCGTCGGCAAGCAGACGGTAGATGCGGACGGCGCCGAATTCGACCTGATAGAGGGCGCCCGCCTTTTCGCCTTGGGCATAAATCTCGGCGCCTGCCGGGAAGAAGCTGACCGGCTGCGTTGCCGCCCCGTCAAAGATGGGCGCAGGGCTATGATGAGGGAGATACGACTGCAGTTCGATCTTGGCGGAAGCGTGAGCGTGCATGGCTGTGGTCCCGGTGAATTGGTGACGACAGCAGTCGCGCAAATCCGGCCATGCCGAAATTCGGTTATGTCCCTAAGGGAAACTACTTAGAGCGGGCTCGACATCATCCGATCGAGCCGGGCAGCGCCGCCGGCTCAAGCGTTCCATGCGATTGACCGCGATCAAGGCCCGCATGATTTGGCTCGGCAATTATTGGTCAGAACCAAGCATCCAACCAAGGGAATCCGACCATGACCTCCGGTATCATCGAAATCTGGGCTGGAATACTCGGCCTCGCGTATCTTGCCGGTGCAGGACTTTATTTCGAGATGATCTCGACTAGGAAGCGCAGCCACGTTTCGGCGAGCCATGGCTTCGGCCATCACACCCGGCCGCAGCCGGTCAAGATCAGGCACTCGCGATAGGAACGGGTGCCGGACAAGCGCGTTTTTCGTTCTGGTTGCCGAATGGAGCGGGGTCTGTTCCCGTCTGTTTTCCAAGAAACCGGGGAAGTGCGATGAAGGCAATGGTGCTGGAAAAACCCGGTACGCCTTTGAAGCTCGTCGACCGCCCCGACCCGACGCCGGGAGCGGGCGAGATCAGGCTGAAGGTGGAGGCATGCGCAGTCTGCCGGACCGATCTGCATGTTGTCGATGGTGACCTGCCGCAGCCGAAGCTGCCGCTCGTGCCGGGCCACGAAATCGTCGGCGTCGTCGACCTAGTCGGCGATGGCGTGTCGCCATCCCGGCTCGGGCAGAGGGTGGGTGTCCCTTGGCTTGGACACACATGCGGGCACTGTCCCTATTGCACCTCCGGCGCCGAAAATCTCTGCGACCAGCCTCTCTTCACCGGATATACGCGCGACGGCGGCTTCGCCAGCCATGTCGTTGCCGACGAGCATTTCGCTTTCGAGCTGGATGTCAGCGCGGACCCGGTGTCGCTGGCGCCGCTCCTGTGCGCGGGGCTGATCGGCTGGCGCTGCCTCAAGAAGGCCGGCGACGGCCGGCGACTGGGCATCTATGGCTTCGGCGCGGCCGCTCACATCATCACGCAGGTGGCGATCTGGCAGGGACGCGAGGTCTTTGCCTTCACGCGGCCGGGGGACATCCAGGCGCAGGATTTCGCGCGCTCGTTGGGCGTCGTCTGGGCAGGGGCGTCCGATGAACTGCCCACCGTCCAGCTTGACGCCGCGATCATTTTCGCACCGGTCGGCGCGCTGGTGCCGGCCGCATTGCAGGCCGTTCGTAAAGGCGGCCGCGTGGTCTGCGGCGGTATCCACATGAGCGACATTCCATCGATGCCCTACAAGCTTCTCTGGGAAGAGAGAGAATTGGTGTCGGTCGCTAACCTGACCCGCCGCGACGCGGAGGAATTCTTCCTCGTCGCGCAGCGCGCGCAGGTGCGCACGCACACAAAAACCTATCCGCTGGAGCAGGCCAACCAGGCGCTGGACGATTTGCGGATGGGCAGACTCAGTGGCGCCGCTGTTCTGCAGCCGTAAGGGCTTCGGCGACTAGATCGCGCGCTCGCCAAGTTTTTGCATATGCTTGATCCAGCCAGCTCGTTTCGCGTCGTTGGCGTTCGCGACCATGCCGAATAAGGTCTCGCGCACCGGTTTGACGCCGACGAAATTGAGGATGCCGCGCCGCATGCCAGCAATCCCGTGGCTGAGGAACCAGATCCGATAGACCGGCGCGGGCATGCCCATCGTCACGACCAGACGCGCGGATCGGCCGCGCAGCAAGGATTTTGCGAAACCCTCACCTTTTTCCGGGTAGGCGAATGCTGTGCCCGGCCGCATGACCTGCTCCAGGAATGCCTTGAGCATGGCCGGCATGGTGCCCAGCCAAAGCGGGAAGACAAACATCAAATGTTCCGCCCAAGCGACGGCCTCTGCGGCTTCCCTGAGGCTGTCAGGGATGGTTCCGTGCTCGAACTCCTGCATCGTCCGAAGCATCGGAAACGCCAGCAGTGCCAGGTCGATCTTGCGCACGGTATGACCGGCGCGTTCCGCGCCTTCGGCATATGCCGAAGCCAAGGCGCGACAGAGCCGGTCGGGAGACGGGTCGGGATGGCCGATGACAACGAGTATGCGGCGTGACATGGACTGGCTCCGACCAGCTTTCGAGAGAATTGCTAGGGCTGCTCGACGCGAGCGATTTGATAGGTGTGCATAGCCCCGTTGCGCTTTATGGAGACATATTCGCCGGTGACGAAGCGCTCCTCGCCGAGATGAAAGCCGATCTCGTCGTCACGGTCGCCCTCGGCATAGTCGAAATACCATTGGCCACCCGGTTTGCGGCGCAAGCGGCCGACAAGATCCTCTTCGCCGGTGCGAAAGCGGCGGACACGACAGACTGACCGATGCGTCTTCCATTCCTCCGCGTCCAGCCGTCCCTCGTCGGTGAGTGGCGCCAGCACGTCGTAGCCTTCTTCCCGGTCTCCTTCCGGATGACCTTTCTCGCGAGCGAGAAGTAGGCGGATGTTCCTGAATTTGGGGGTGAGGTCGTGCAAGCTGGTCATGACAAACTCCTTCGAGGCCATTCCTAGCGCGGCGGCCGGACGTGGCCTTGATCAGAGTCAAACGAGTCTCGGTTCGGCGATAGCTCAGCTGGCGCCCGTTGGTACGTGGCCGCGAACCCAGCTGACGATCTGGCTCGTGCTCATCGCCCCCGATATGCGCGCGATCTCCCGCTGGTGATGAAAAAGGATCATGGTGGGAATCCCACGAATGCCCAGCCTTGCGGCGATCGCCTGCTCCTTGTCGGAATTCAGCTTGATCAGCCGCACGTGAGGCTCAAGCGCCTTGGCGGCAGCTTCATAGGCCGGCGCCATCACCTTGCATGGACCGCACCATGGAGCCCAGACATCGACGAGAACGGGCAGACTGCCGCGACCGACCTGGCGTTCGAAGTTCACGGCATCCAAGTCTTCCGGCTGCCCTGAAAACAGCCGGGCGCCGCACTTCCCGCACTTCGCGTCGCTACCGCTTCGGGCGGAAGGCAGGCGGTTGATCGTGGCGCATTTGGTGCAAACCACCAGATTTTCCTGTGACATGGCTTTCACTTCTCTTGCTCCGGATGCCTACGGAACGGCCGTCGCCAAGCGTGCGCAGCGCATTGAGAATCACCGCGACGTCTATGCCCTCCTGAAGCAATGCTCCCGCCACCGGCGTTATGTGTCCCATGGCGGCCGCGACCATCGCGGCGCCCGAGAGCGCCAGCCCGACAATGATGCTCTGCAGGGCGATCCTGCGCGTACGTCTGGCGATCCGCAGTGCTTCCGCTACCGGCTGCAGCCTCTCGGTCAGCACAACGACATCCGCCGCTTCCGAGGAGGCTGTCCCGCCACGGGCTCCCATGGCGACGCCTACCGTCGCCGCGGCAAGGGCAGGGGCGTCGTTGATGCCGTCGCCAACCATCATTGTCGGCGCGATCGTCTTCTCCGCCGCCACCGTTGCGACCTTGTCCGCCGGCGTGGCATCGGCAATCACGGCATCGAGATCAAGCGAAGCGGAGATATTCTCCGCCGCCGAGCCTTCGTCGCCGGTGAGCATGACTATCCGGGCCACACCGCCCGAACGCAGCCCGCAGAGGGTGTCGCGTGCATCCTCTCGTATCGCATCGCCAAAAGTGAAAATGCCGGCGAGCTCGCCATCGAGCGCCAGAAACACCCTGAGCACTTGCGCGTTGCGGTGCCGTTCCTCTCCAATTTCGGCCCATCTAGGCAGTGGTTCGTCCCCAAGGACGAGCGACCTCGACCCTGCCGCGATCGACATCCGATCGACCCGGCCCCTCAAGCCTTCTCCGCGATGTTCACGAACATCACGGGGTTGGGACAGCGCCAGGTTTCCACGGCGAGCGGTGCGGACAATCGAATCCGCAAGGACATGATGCGAAGCCTGTTCCAGCGAAGCCAGCAGCCGCAGCAATTCTGCGGCATCCTGGCCCGGGGCGACATCGATCTCGATCAGCTCGGCGCCGCCGAGCGTCAAGGTGCCGGTCTTGTCGAAGATTGCGGTGCGTATCTGGGAGAGCGCCTCCAGCGCCGTGCTGCCCTTCATCAGAATGCCGGCGCGGGCGGCGCGAGACACGCCGCCTATGAATGCAACGGGCGCCGCGAGGATTAGCGGACAGGGCGTTGCGACCACCAGAACGGCGAGAGCGCGGATTGGATCATCCGAAAGACGCCAGGCGATGCCGGCGACCAGCAGCGTGACCGGAAGCAGCAGCAGGGCAAAGCGATCGGCAAGGCGTACGAACGGAGCCTTGGCGGTTTGCGCGGCAGCGACCATGCGCATGATAGCGGCGTAGGTGCTCCTGTCGGCGATAGCCGAGGCGCGCATGACGAAGGCCTCGCCGGCATTGACGGTGCCGCTGCGCAACGCGTCGCCAGCGCTTCGCAGGCCCGGCAGGGGCTCTCCGGTCACGGTCGACTCATCGAGCCGGGCCGAAGCATCGATCAGGATGCCGTCGACAGGCAGCAATTCGCCGGCGCGAACCAAGAGCTCGTCGCCGACAGCGACCTGATCGATCGGAACGGTCTCGGTGCCGCGTGCGGATTTTCGATGCGCCACACGTGGCGCCCTATCGGTCAGAGCCTTCAGATTTCGCTCAGCTCGCCCGCGCGCCAGATCTTCGAGCACCGTGCCGCCGGCATACATGATTGCGACGACGATCGCCGCCAAAGGCTGCCCAAGCAGCAGTGCCGCCGACATCGAAACGAGCGCGATCGCATCGACGCCGATCCGGCCGATCCAAAAATCCCGCAGGATGGAAACGGCAAGCGTCACGACAACCGGCAGGGTTGCCGCCGTCCAGATCGCATCCTGCGGGACGAAGTCGAAGCCGCTTCGCCACACGCCCAGCCCAACCGCCAGACCGAGAACGGCGATGATCAGCAGCGCGCGCCGCAGCACGGACTCGTTCATGGCGGCGGCCATCAAAGCTCGCCGATCATTTCCTGCAGCAACAGCCGGACATCCCTTGCCGTCGCGGCAAGCTGGGGGTTGTCGATGGCTCCCATCGCCGCCATCGGATCGATGGCCGCTACCTCGACCTGACCGGGGGCGGTCTCGGTCACGATCACGTTGCAGGGCAGCATGGCGCCGATCTTGTCCTCGGCCTGCAGCGCGCGCCATGCGAAATGCGGATTGCAGGCGCCGAGGATCATGTATGGCTTGAAGTCCACGCCCAGCTTGACCTTCATCGTGTGCTGGACATCGATCCTCGTCAGGATGCCAAAGCCCTTGCCGGCAAGCTTCTTGGTTACGTGTTCGATCGCCGCCGCGAACGGCATCTCGAGGCTTTTGCTGAGATAGTAGCTCATCGGATTCTCCTTCGACGGACCCGCGCCAGAAGCGAGAGATTGCGAGTGGCGTTCCGTCAGCTAACCGCGACAGGTCGGGTGGAGCTTTGATCCAGCGCAATGAATGCCCGACGTCTTTGGTGAATGTGGCGGCAAGGAGTTTCCGGGATGACCATCCGAAACCTTGAATATGCCGTCTCACCGAAATCCGTCGCCGTCGTCGGCGCGACCGAGCGCGTCGGCTCGGTCGGCCGCGTCGTCTTCTCCAACATCGTCAGCGGCGGCTTCGAGGGAGATATCTGGCCGCTCAATCCCAAACATGCACAGGTGGCCGGCTATCGCTGCTATGGGAAGGTCGCCGATCTTCCGGGTATTCCCGATCTGGCCGTCATCGTGACGCCTCCCGACACCGTTCCAGGCATGGTGCGCGAGCTGGCCGAGAAGGGGACGCGCGCGGCCGTCGTCATCACCGCCGGGCTCAATCACGAGAACGGTCTGCGCCAGGCGATGCTCGACGCGGCCAAACCCTCGCTCATGCGCATCATCGGGCCGAACACGGTCGGGCTGATGATTCCTCCGGCCAAGCTGAACGCCAGTTTCGCCCACATGGCAGCCAGGTCTGGGAACATCGCCCTGGTTTCGCAATCCGGCGCGATCGCCACGTCGCTGATCGATTGGGCGGCCGAGAACAATGTCGGCTTTTCCCGGATCATCTCCCTGGGTGACATGGCCGATGTCGACGTCGGCGACTGCCTCGACATGCTGGCGGGCGATTTTCACACGCGCGCCATCGTGATGTATCTCGAAACGATACCCAATCCACGCAAGTTCATGTCGGCCGCGCGGGCGGCGGCGCGCCTCAAGCCGGTCATCGCCATCAAGCCCGGCCGGCACGAGCAGGCGGCCAGGGCAGCCGCGACACATACCGGCGCGCTTTCCGGCGCCGACAGGGTGGTCGACGCGGCCTTGCGCAGGGCGGGGGTGCTGCGCGTGAACGACCTCGCCGAATTGTTCGACGCCGCCGAAACGGTCGCGCGCTATTCTCCGCTCGAGCGAGCGCGGGTCGGCATCGTCACCAATGGCGGCGGCGCCGGCGTTCTTGCGGTCGACAAGCTGGTCGGACGCGGAGGCGAGCTGGCCACGCTTTCGCCGTCTACGATCGAGAGGCTGAACCGCATGCTGCCGCCGACCTGGTCGCATGCAAACCCGATCGACATCGTCGGTGACGCGGCGCCGGAGCGCTATGGGGCGGCACTCGAAGCCTTGGCGGCAGATCCTGAAACGGACGTCATCATGGTCATGAACTGCCCAACCGGGCTCGGCTCATCGCCCGACGCCGCCAGAAAGGTGGCCGAGCTTGGCGACGAGGGCGAGGTCGGAGGAAAACCGCTGCTGGCGTGCTGGCTCGGCGAGCATACCGCGCGGCAGGGCCGGGACATACTGACGGAGGCCGGCATCGCGAGCTTCGAAACGCCGGAGGATACGGCGATCGCGGCGTCCTATCTCAGCGGATGGTCGCGGGCCCAGCGAGCGCTCCTGCGTACGCCCTCGAGCCAGGACGAAGGCCAGGTCGCCGGCAAGGCGTCGGTGCAAGCCATCTTCCGGCAGGTGGCAAGCGAGGGGCGGCGCATGCTGACGGAGCCGGAAGCAAAAGCGGCGATAGCCGCTTACGGCATTCCCGTGCCGCGAACCATCGTCGCCGGATCCGTCCCGGAAGCGGCGCAGGCGGCCGGCCAGCTTCTCCAAAGCTCCGAAAGCGTGGTCGTCAAATTGTTGTCGAAGGCGGTTTCACACAAATCCGATGTCGGCGGCGTAGTCCTCGACATCACGAGCGCCGCGGAGGCTGGTGAGGCCGCGCGGTCGATCGAGACACGCCTGAGCGCGCAGGCGCCAGGGACGAAGGCGGACGGCTACACCGTGCAAACCATGGTCGTGCGCAAGCATGCACAGGAGCTCATTCTAGGCATGAACCTGGACCCGATGTTCGGCCCGATCATTCTGTTCGGCGCCGGCGGCACGGGGGTCGAGGTTCTCAACGACACCGCGATCGCGCTTCCGCCGCTTGACGACGTTCTGGCCGGAGACGTGATCGACACAACGCGAATAGGCCGCTTGCTTGCCGGCTATCGCGACCGGAAGCCAGCCGATCGAGCCGCGATCATCGCCGCGCTGAACGGTTTGTCGCAAATGATCGTCGACTTCCCTTGCCTGGTTTCCCTCGACATCAACCCGTTGCTGGCCGACAGCGAAGGCGTGATTGCGCTCGATGCCCGCATCGAAATCGATCCGCGACGGATAGATGAACCAGCGCCGAATCCGGCCCTTGCCATAAGGCCCTATCCGTCGGGATGGAGCCGCGACCTGCTATCGGACGGCATGTCTTTCCACATACGGCCAATCATGCCGGCGGACGTCGCGCTTTATCCGGCGTTCCTGGCGAAGATTTCCCCCGACGACCTGCGGCTGCGTTTCCTCTCGCCGCGCAGGAATTTCCCCGACCAGATGCTGAAGCGGCTGACGCAGCTCGACTATGATCGCGACATCGCCTTCGTCGCGCTTGAAAAGGACACGGGGGCGCTAGCTGGTATCGGCAGGCTTTCCTGCGACCCGGATCACAGGACCGGCGAATATGCGCTGCTCGTGCGATCGGATCTGCAGGGGCATGGCTTGGGATGGGACCTGCTGAAACAGGTCATAGACTATGCGAAGGCCGAAGGCATCAGCCGCATCGAGGGCATGATCCTCAACGAAAATCGCAAGATGCTGACAATGTGCCGGGAGTTTGGCTTCTCGCTTGCGCACCACCCCAGCGAGGCCGGCCTGTCGGTGGCGACGTTGGAGCTTGGTTAAGCCGCCGGCCAGCTCTATGATCCCGTCTTCCTGAGGCTGACTGGAGATGAAGGGACGCCCTCGACGAAAGCCGCCATCTCGGCGGTGATTTCGGCTATCTTGCGGTCTGCGTCGATCTTGCGCCAGGTCAACGGCCCGGCGTCGCGCTGCAACTGCCGCGACAGGATGTCGACCGTGGCATCGGAGGGGCCACCCTTGCGCTCGCTGACCCGGTGCCAAAGCACCGCCGGATCGGCCGACAGCCAAAATCCCGCAAACGGGGCATTTGCCTCGCTCGCGGCGCGTTCGATCCTGTCGCGATCCTCCGGCTTGTCGAAAACAGCGTCGGCGACAACGGAGCCGCCTTCGGCAAGGATCAGCTCCGCGCGCCAGCCGATCTGGCGATAGACGCGTTCCGATACGCCTGGACGGTAGGCCTTGTCCGGCAGCCTCGTCTCAGCGGCCACACCGTGCATGGCCTTGCGGATGCGGTCGCTCTCGACAATTCTAGCGCCGGGCGGCGCGCCGACGTGAGCGGCGAGCGCTTCGGCGATCGTTGTCTTGCCTGAGCCGCTCAGGCCGCCGATCGCCACGAGCCGAGGCGGCGCCTCGGCGAGCAGGGCTCGGGCGAGCTCGAAGTAGGACCGCGCTTCGGCAGTCAGCTTTGCGGAATCCGAACTGCCTTCCTCGACCTGTGTTGCCGTGACATGCGCGCGCACCGCGGCCCGCACCGCCATGAAGAACGGCAGGAGGATGAAGCCGTCTTCGTCGTCGGCGTCGTCGAGATAGCGATTCATCACCAGATTGGCGAATTGCGGGAAGCCGCGGTGCCACAGGTCCATCAACAGGAATGCCAGGTCGTAGAGCACGTCGACCGTGGCGATCCGGTCGTTGAACTCGATGCAATCGAACAAGCGCGGCTCGCCCTCGAAGAGGCAGATGTTGCGCAGATGCAGGTCGCCGTGGCAGCGGCGGATCCGGCCCGCCGTCTCGCGCCGGTCAAGCAGGCCGGCATGACGGGCGAGGGCGGTGCGGAACGCGGCGTCGAGCGTTTCGATCTCCCTTCCGTCAAAGACGTGGCTTGTTGCAAATCCGGCCGAATTGATATCGAGCACGCCGCCGATATTCGCCGACCCGCTGCCGGCATGGATTTCCTCGGCGCTGCGGTGGTACCGCGCGATCATGCGTGCGACGTTCGTCATCAGGGCTGGAGTCAGCTCGCCCGCGCCGGCCATGCGATCGAGAAGCTTCGACTGATCGAAGCGAACCATTTCGATGACGGCGTCGACCAGGTCACCCGGCCCATCCAGGGCAAGCCGGTTTCTTTCGCGCGTGATGCGGTGGACACCGAGATAAAGGCCCGGCGCCGTCCGCGAATTCAACTCCACTTCCTTTTCGCACGCGGCGAACCGCAGCTCCGGCGTCGAAAAATCGACATAAGGCAACTCGACCGCCCGCTTCAGCTTGAAAGCGCGGTGCCCGACGAGGAATATCCGGGAAATATGGGTCTCGATCGCCTCGACGGGGCCAGCCTCGCCATAGGCGGCAGGATCCTTCAACATCTCGACCACGACATCCTGGTTCTCAGCGATCATAACCTGCGCCCTTGGTCCTGGTTGCATCATCGTCCAGTCTCGCCGACTGAAGCCTCAACGGCGTTGAAGCGTCTGGACGTAACCGGCGAGGTTATGGATGCGTTCCGTGGTGACGGCCTCCCCACCGTAGGGGCCGTAGCGCTTCACGTCGTCAGGCAGGAACTGATTGCCCCAGACCGGCATGTCGCGCTCGCCGTGCTCCGGCACGAGGCCGCGGCCGTCGATCGTCGCGTAGACCCGCCAATAGGGGAATTCCCCACCATTGCGCCTTGTCAGCGTTGTCAGATCCGCGGGGCGCTTCCGTAATACGTCGGCCATAGGTCCGTCGCCTTTGCCGTCCACGCCGTGGCAGACGGCGCAGGAGTTCAGATATTCCTGCTCTCCATTGCTCATCTCCTGTGCCGCCGCGGCGCTCAGCGTCAGCGCCAAGAGACCCATCGTCGTCCAGAATCGCATCGATCCGCCTCCTGCCATCGATGTCAGGCTAAAGCGTGTGACAAGCGCGCACGTTGACTGGGATCAATTCGGCGAAGGGATCGGTTTGATTCAGCGCAAGGAAGGACGCCGATCGGGCCGCTACGGCTACGTCCACTGTGAACCTTTGTCGAACAAGGAGTCGTCGTCATGCCATTCAAGACTTTGCTCACCGTCACGGGGCCGGATCACGGGGACGGCGATGTGAGGCTCGCCGCCGGTCTCTGCGAGGAAATCAACGCACATCTCTCCGTGCTGGTCCTGGTCATGGCCGCGCCTCCCTCGGGCGGAGAATACGCAGCGGTCGTCTCGCCGGCGTGGCTTGCAGAGCGTGAAGCCGAAATGGAAACGCTGGAGAGGCGCAGCTCGGCGGTCTCCAAAATGCTGTTGGAAAGCCTCGTATCGGCTGACCTCAGCAGCGATTACCCGGAGCAGTCCTGGGCGGATGAAGTCATCGGTCGGCGCGCCCGTTATGCCGATTTGACCGTTGTCGGGCCAGAAATGCTGGCAAGCCACTTGCTCAAGGAGAAGGTCATCGCAGGTGGACTGTTCTCGTCAGGAAGACCTGTCCTGCTGGTCCCCGAGGCAGCGCGCGCGACGTTGAAACCGAAACGCGTCCTTGTCGCGTGGGACGCCAGCCTGGAAGCGTCGCGCGCCGTGCGGGAATCGCTCGACATACTGATACGGGCCGATGAGGTGCGCATCGTCATGGTCGACCCGGTCGAGGACGAACGGCACCACGGCGCGGAACCCGGGGCGGACGTGGCCGCCTATCTCGTCCGCCACGGCGTGAAGGTTACGGTCGACCGCCTGCCGAGTTCGGACCATTCGATCGCCGTCGTCCTTCGCCAGCACGCGGTCGACACCGGCGCCGAGCTCATGGTCATGGGAGCCTACGGCCATTCCCGCCTGCGAGAGCGGATCTTTGGCGGCGTGACCAAGTCGATGGTCGAGGAACCGGGACTGCCGGTCCTTTTGGCCCGTTGAGGGGCGCGCGGCCGCTTGAAATCGCAGCAGGGAGTTAGGTCGCGATTCCTACCAGTTTGTTACACGACAAGCGTTACAATGTTCGATCGCGCCAAGCTCAAATTCGTGGTGAAACCTGGTTCGCGGCAAACCCTTCGTGGGCACTAGCTGTGAGCGCCGAAGGTCCATCCGAAGCTACTGGGCCAGCTTTCACCGCCTCCCGACGCTCGCGCGGGAGGCGGGTTCGAAGGCGCAGATCGCCGGCGCGCACGCCGCCAATGCGCTCGGCCTCTCGAGGCAGGTTCCCGCAAAGAGCCTTTATCTGACGGACCCCCGGATCGTGCTGGGCAAGCGCTTGGTCGATCTGCGTCACGCTTCGCATAAGCATCTGATCGCACCGGGCAGTCCTGGCGGCACCGTTGTCCAGCACTTCGCCACGTCGGGCCGGTGCGCGCCCCGACGTGGCCCAGCTCGCCGTGCGGCGGCTGTCGGCCAGCGACAAAAGGCTACTCGCGTCCAACGCGGTTCAGGCTCCGGCCTGTATGAGTCCCACGCCGCGAACCTGATGCGCCAGTTTAAGCGCTACGCCTTCAAGGGTTGATCCCGTCACAAATGTTGATGCATCACGCGTCGCCCTGGTGCACCCTCGGCGTCAAAGATCAATCGGCATCGACGCGAAGACCGAAAGATCAATGATTTAGGATTTCACCGGGTCCTTCCCCGGCCGTGCCAGGGGTGGGACAAAAAGCATATTTTCACTATGCGTCACGAATATAAACCGTCGCTTTCGTTGATGGTTCTGAATTCCGCAGTTCAACCCATCCTGCGGAATGCTTCTAGCTGATCAAACGGTTATCTACCAGCGGGACCCACTTTGGCGGCGGCCGCCAGATTAGAGTCTTGCAGGTGCGCATGTCGAACTCGCTGCTGCGAGGAACCCGCAGAGGGTAGGTCCGTTTCCTTGTTAGGAAACCAAGTCCCTATTGGAGGCGTACATGTCTATACGAATGGCCATCGCATCGGCGTCCATGTTGGCGTTCGCTTCGCCGGCTTTTGCCGACTGCGGACAGGAGTTGAAAGCACTCGAGCCTAACGTCACCACTGCCGAAACGGGCGCAGTCCCTGACAAGTCGGGTATTCCGGCGACGAAACACCAAGCGGAGGTCTTGGCCGGCAAGCAGCAGGGCGGAAGCACCGAAGTTACTGGATCGACGGCGGGAGCTGTGAAGCCAACAACACCCCACCAGGAGCAAGTGACTGGCAACCGCAGCGGCCAAAGCGCCGAACATCCCAGCCAACTGATGGCTGAAGCCCGCAAGATGTCCCAGGCCGGAGACGAGCAAGGGTGCATGAAGAAACTGGCAGAACTCAAGAACGCTCTTGGCGTCAAGTGACTGCCGATCCGATCAGGATAGGTGGTCTCTAATACGCCACGTGCCGCAGACGGGGGTGAATGCAGCGCTCGCTGCCTTGTGACGCGCTCATATGACTCTTCAAATTTGCTTCGCATCGAACCGGCTATATGAGACAGTCGGGTATCAAGCCGTTTTTGAGGGGCGGCAGAAGATGCCATTGCAGCGCTATCGCGAAGTATACGAACCCGCTGATTTGGATTTGTTGCAGAGGGTGTTCGACCGCCTGTGCAGGGAGCATGGGTTGACCCCACACAACAGCGATCAGAGGGAAGCCTTGGCTTTGAAAGTTATCAGCGCTTTCGAGAAAGGGGTGACGGACGAAGCCGAGCTTTTGCAGGCGCTTTCGCCCTAGCAGTCATCTTCCAACAGCGCTTGCACTGATCCATGCCAGGGCGCCAGGCTCAGCCGCGGAGGCGATAACAGGGGAGGCTGCTAGAGCAACCGCCGAACAACCGAAACAATTTCCACCCTTGCACAAGCCGCAATTGGCATGGCCGTCATGGCAGCCTGACTCCTCCAGAGTTGATGCCGACAGAACGGCCGCCGAGGCCGGTCGGTCGGTCTTGCCATTGGCAACGGACTGGACGACCTTGGCTGACGAGAAGTCTGGTGTGCCGAACTCGCGCGCTTGCGCCGAGCCTGAAGGCGTCAGCAAGAGGAAGAGAGCAAGCCCGAACGCAAGCATGATCGCACCGAAGGTACCGCTTGCAGTCTGATGACAGCGCTGCCAAATGTGACAAGATTGTCCAAGCACGGCAAGCTTTCCAAGCTATTCACCTGATCGCCCCTTCGGTTCAAATGCTTTGACGTGCGTCAATTCGATCGACCCACTCGGGGGACCGAGCAATCAGTTCAGTCAGGACCCACATCGTTCAGCCAGCCGCCGTTGAACCCAGCACGGCGCAGTCCGGCAACGATATACGGACAGCCCCGCATCAAGCGCCAAACCCTGTCGCTCAGGTAGTTCTCGATCATCAGCACGATGGGGCCTTGATTGATCCCGAAATGCCAGGGCGACACCCACCACCCGTACGGATTGCCAGGCTCGCCCGGGTGGGTGGGATTGAAGGCCGCCTTGAAGCCGTATCTGTTGAATTCCTTCAGCTTCGCTTGATGGATGCAGAAGCCGAGCGCCTCCAGGACGATCTCCGGAGCGAACGGCAATGAAGCCGCGACCGCCCAAGGCGCGAGCGTGCCGTCATCCGGTCCATAGGGAACGCCGCGGCCGACATAGTCGTAGAATTCCCGCTGGATACCGTTCAGCTTGAGAGTGGCCGGACCTGGTCCCTCACTTGCCGTGATCCCCCAGCAGCACTCTCCGTAACCCTCGAACTTGCGTGGGTTCATCATCGCATAGCATTGCTGGAGATAGGTCGCCCGCCGGCTGTTCTCGAAATAGTCGATGCCCTTCTCCTGCATGAACGCGTCCCGGATGCCGCGGAAGTCGATCCAGACATGTGACAGCTGGTGCGTGAACATTGGACCGGCGTAGAGGTACTCGCAGCCGTAGCAGCTCTCCCAGCGATAGGTCGACGTCCAGGCGGCGTAGCTGCTCTCGGGAAGCGGAAAGGTCGGCGAGCCAAGCGCCAGAACGTAGAGCAGAAGGGCTTCGTCGTAGCCCTCCCAGCGGTATTTGATGAACCCGTTTTCCGGGGTCCAACCGTGCGTCACTGTCGCGCCCTGGTTCTGCGCCCATTGCCAGTCGGCACGGCGATAAAGCGCATCGGCAAGCGCGCGGATTTCCTGCTCGTCGGCGGTCTCTTCACCGAAATACGCGGCCGCCGACAGGGCGCCCGCCAACAGGAGGGCGCTGTCGATCGTGGACAGTTCGCAGTGCCAGGCGCGCCGTCCCGTCTCCATGTCGAGGAAATGATAGTAGAACCCACGATAGCCGGTGGCGTCGGGCTCCGGGCCCTGGGGACTCGTGCGGAAGAAGCGGAGCGTAGCCAAGGTTCGTGCGACGGCTTCTTGCCGGGTCATGTATCCGCGCTCGACGGCGACTGGGTAGCAGGTGAGAGCGAGACCCGTCGCCGCTATGCTGGCCGGCCAATCGGCGGCGGTCTTGTCGCGAATGAGGCCATTGGCGGGGTTCACCTCGTCCAGGAAGTAGTCGAACGTCTCGTGCTGCAGCTGCAGCAGTTCTTCCGTGCGGACGCTCCGCTTCGCCTTCATGGTCTCACCTAGAGATCTCGCCTTGGTGCGGGGGCCGTCGCGGTGTGACGCAACGGCCACTCGAGTCTCACATCATGCCCATCGGTGCCGGCACGAGCAGCCTGTCGGCCACCGCCTTCTGGGCATCGTCCAGCGAAGCGTAGAAGGGCTCCAAGGCACCCTGAGCCGCCTTAGTCCCTCGAGCCGCGTTGACAGCATTCGCTCATGAACCTCGATCCGCTCCATTGGCGTTTCGGCGGTGGTATCTCCGCTCATCATGCCGCCCGGCATTTTCGCCATCATGTCCTTGGCCGACCGAGCGTTTGCCCGCAGTGCCTCAGCGACGGCGTCCCATAAGGGCCGCTGAGTTCGGCGGTTTTTCCTGAAGACCAATAGGTCAGCAGCCCCAGCCATTCGTGCGGCGAGACCGGCGGCTGAGAGTCCAGCTGCGGCCGTCCTCGTCGGCCGCCAGCGGTCGACCTTGCCCCGCGTCCGATAGTCTACCGGGTAGGCGGCAACCTTAAACCCAACGGCGCGCAAACAAGCCATGGCTTGAGGCATATGGCTCGCCGACGTCACCAACAGCCAGAGTTCCCCAGGTTTCGGCTGGATGAGGACCGCCTTGCTCTCGATCGCGTTCTCGCAGGTCGTGCGCGATCGTTCTGCCATTTCAATGCGCTGGGCCGGCACGCCGAGCATTACGAGAATATCGCGGGCAACCTGCGATTCCGTGGTCTGGTTTTGGCTGATGATATGGTTGCAGCCGCCCGAGAGGAATATGCGAGCATCCGGATATCGCCTGCTGAGATCCACGGCTTCGGTCAGCCGTTCTCCCGCCTCATTCATCGCCAGAGTTTGGCGATCGACGCTGACATGGGTGTCGACCGCCCCACCGAGCACGACGATGCCGGTCACGGGCCCGTCGATGAGGGGTTTTGGAAAGCGATTTTCCAATGCCATCAATGCGGCCATTCCTAAAGGGCTCCAGCCGCAAATGGCCGGCAGCAGCGCCGAGCCGCTGAGACAGGTTCGGCTGAGCCTGCGCCTGCCGAACACAGCCGCAGCCAATCCGATGACCCCAAGGTGAGTGAGCTGGCGGAGAGAGCGGGATTCGAACCCGCGTTACGGTTTCCCGTAAACACACTTTCCAGGCGTGCGCCTTCAACCACTCGGCCACCTCTCCGTCCTTGCATTCTCGCGCCGGCCGGTTTCGCCGCGCGGGTTGGGGAGATGCACCTCCCTCGGGAAGGTCCTCAATGGACTATTTGGGGTGCCTTCAACCGGCGGGCAACCCTTTCCCAGCACCTCTAGCCGTCTAGGCAAGACAGGCGCGGGGGCTCATCTAGTCGATCCTAAGGCGAATGCCAAGCCATAATGGCGCTGCAAAGCCTTTTGTCGCGCATGGTCCGAAGGCCGCATGCGTGAGGCGTGCCGCGCGTCGGAAATGGCCGCGCAAAGGCTGGCCCGTAGGGCGGTCCGCGTGCAAGCGCAGCTTCGGACAGCCTCGTTTCATAGGCGACGGAGGCCAATGACCTCATCCGCGGCAAACAATCGCCGAAATCAGCCGGGCGGCTACGGCGGCGGGGAACGCCTTATCGTGAGCGCGCGCATCGATATTGAGCCCGATCAAACCCTTTGCGGCCTTTGCCTTACTATGGTGTGCTTGTTCGGGGACAAGGTGGATGCGCATAGCGATCCTGTCTGACATTCATGCCAACCGCGAAGCCTTCGACGCGGTCCTGGAGGCCGTTCGCAAGCAGCCGCCGGACCAGCTGGTCCTGCTTGGCGATCTGGTCGGCTATGGACCCGACCCCGTCTATGTCGCCGAGAAAGCCGCCGATCTGGTCGAGGACGGCGCGCTCTGCATCATGGGCAACCACGACGAAGCGGTGGTGGTTGGCCGGACCGACATGACCGAACATGCGCGGGCAGCCGTCGAGTGGACGCGCGAGCGCCTCTCTCGGCAGCATTTGGATTTCCTGGCGCGGCTGCCGCTTTCGTTCCGGTCCGAAGACCGGTTCTATGTTCACGCCAGCGCGGAGCGGCCGGAAAAATGGTTGTATATACGCGACGCCGACGCGGCGGAACGCTGCCTCTCCTCAAGCGATGCCCGCTTCATCTTCTGTGGCCACACCCATATTCCGGCCATCTACTACGCCTTGCCGGGCACCCGGCCGATCCATTTTTCACCTCTGAGCAATGTGGCGGCGCCTTTGTCCGAGTTGCGGCGGCATCTGATCGTGGTTGGAGCGGTCGGCCAGCCGCGCGATCGCAACCCGGCTGCCTGCTTCGCGCTGCTCGACACGAAGCGACGCGAGGTGACGATGGTTCGCGTTCCCTACGATCACGAAGAAACCGCCCGCAAGGTTCAGGCGTCCGGCCTGCCCGCGTGGCTTGGCATGCGTTTGAAAATTGGCCGCTAGATCTCCTGGAGACGATGGATGCAGAGATTCGAGGCAGGGGCAAAGATCGACGGTTTCGAGCTCGTTGAAAGGCTTCAATCCGGCGGCATGGCGTCACTGTGGCGCGCGAAAAACCCGAAGTTCGATTTCCCGCTTCTGCTGAAGATTCCTTTTCTCGATCCGGGCGGGGACGTCTCCGTCATACTCGGCTTCGAGGTCGAGGAAATGATCCTCAAACGCCTGGCGGGTCCGCATGTACCGCGCTTCGCATCGTCCGGCGGCCTGGCGGAAGTGCCTTACATTGCAATGGAGTTCGTCGCCGGCGCCGGCCTGGCGGAAACAGCCCGCCGCGCGCCTCTGCCGCCGGACGAAGTCGCAAGGGTCGGCGGCGAAATCGCGAAGGCACTTGCGGCGTTGCATCGCCAGAAGGTCATCCATCTCGATCTCAAGCCCGACAACATCGTCCTTGCCGAGCGCGGCGCCGTGCTTCTCGACTTCGGCCTCGCCCGCCACGCCGAGCTTCCGGACCTGCTCGGCGAGGAGAGTTCCGTGCCGATGGGGACCGCAGCCTATATTTCGCCGGAACAGGTGCTGGGCGAGAGGTCCGATCCCGCAAGCGACCTGTTCGCGCTCGGTTGCATCCTCTATCAGCTCGCCACCGGCGAGGAGCCGTTCGGACGTCCGGCCACGTTCGCCGGAATGAAGCGCAGGCTCTATCATGCGCCCAAGCCGCCGCGCGACATCGACAAGGCCATTCCGAGGTGGCTGGAGGCCGTCATCCTTCGATGCATGGAAGTCGATAGATCCAAGCGGTATGTCGAGGCGGCGCATGTTCTTTCGGACCTCAGAAACCCCGACCAGGTCGTGGTCGCCAGGCCGCGCGCGACATCCGACGCAAGAATTTGGAACGCCATCACGAATCTCTTCCGCAGGACAGACGAGAAGGCGCTGGTTGGGAAGCCGGCCGGCGGCAGGGTGAAGTCCGGACCGCCGATCGTTCTGGCCGCGGTCGACCTTGCCAACGGCAGCGACGCGCTGGCAGTTGAGGTTCTCAACGAAACCGCGCGTGTCCTTGCCGCGCGGGAGGATTCCTGGCTGGCCTGCGTAACGGTGTTGAAGACCGAGATCATCGCCGACACGCCGGCCGCCGACGAATCGGGACGCCTGATCTACCTGAAGCGGCTGGTCGCGCTGAAGGACTGGGCGCGTCCGCTGCACCTGCCGGAAGATCGCATAAGCTATCACGTGCTGGAGGCCGTGAGCCCCGCCGACGCGATCCTCAACTATGCCGAGCACAATGACGTCGGGCACATCGTCGTCGGCGCCCGATCGTCTTCAGCGATTCGCCGGCACCTCGGCAGCGTCTCGACCAAGGTCGTGGCGCGAGCTCTTTGCTCGGTGTCGGTGGTCCGGTTGAAGGCGGTCGAGGAGCAAAGGCGGCTGCCGCCTTGATGTCATCGGTGCGCTGCAGCAGCGTCCGCGCTTGACTTCGGCCCTGGCTGCCTGTCGACTGCCCTTGGAGAGCTTCGGTTTTTCCGATGGAAGGGCCGAACGCTCCAAATATTGGTTTCACGCAGTCCCGGGGGACGGCTTTTTCGGGAATTGCGTTGGGCTTTGCGGGGGCATCGTCCTGACATGACATCGATCAACCAGCAACCCGCGGGCCGGCCGGACAGCGGGCTGTCCTTCATCCCGGTGGCGTGGCTGATCATCGTCATGGGGCTCTCGGCCTACGGCCTGATCTCGAGCTGGCGGCTGATGGGCGACTCCAACCTGCCGGAGAGCGTGTTCTTCCTGATCTATGGCGGGCTGGTCGGCGGCATCGTCACCATTTTGTGGGGGCTTTACCTACTCGGCCTTGCTTTCAACCGATCGGCGCGGTTTCCCCGCCACTACACCATCTGGCAGGTGGCGATCATACTGTGGCTCATCGTGCGCCAGGGCTACACGCTTCTGGTGCCCGACTTCGTCTTTTCCGCCGAAGCGCTGGGCTTCACGGCCGCCGAGGTCGCCATCGGCCTGCTCTGCATCTATCTCCTGCGGCATGGGGCCGGCGCCGAGACCGTCTATGCCAATCCCGAGACCGAACGCCCGCCGCTCCTGGTCTCGCTCGTTGCCGCGCTGCTCGGCATCATCCTTGGCGGCGCCATTGGCGCTTGCGCCGGATTTTTCGCCGGGTCGCTGATCGCGGACGCCACCCATATGAGCTGCTTCGAGGGCGCCTGCGGGTTTTTCGCCGCTTTCATCGGCCTCGCAGGCCTGATCGTCGGAGCCATCGTCGGCGGAATTTTCGCCATATGGCGGGTCAATCGGCGCAAACCGGCAAAAGCAGCCTGAGGCAGTTCCAGGGAGAGCGCGCAGCGGTTTTCCGTCCGGAATTGCGTCAAAACAAATAGATAGGGCTGCTCAAAATCACGTGTCGCGATTGCGTGGCGATTGTGCACGCTCTATGTCGGTTGCTGGGCAGACGGGAGCTTTCCCGGGGAGTGCGTTGGATGTTGCGTTTCATCTTTCGGCTGGCAGCTATGATTGCGTTGTCGATTTCGGTCATCATGGCGGTGATCGACACCACGCGCTCGGTGGCGGCGTCTGCGCTGGTCATGACACCGCTCAACACGAGCTGGCTGGCGGTATCGCCCGACACTCGCGCGGCCTTTGAGACCTATGTGCGCGCCAAGGCCAGTCCGCTGGTCTGGGACGGCGCCATCGCCTGGGTGCTCGCCCAGCCCGGCTTCGCGGTGTTCGCGGCGCTGGCGTTCCTGCTCTATGCCGTCGGCTACCGGCGTCGACGCCACGAATTCGCCCCGACCAACTGACGAGGACGTTTCGTTCCGCCCGGAACGGTCAGTCCGGCCGCTTTTTCCAACAGGTCAAAATTCCACGTGAATTTTGTTTCGCGCCGTGCCAGATTGGCCGCGAGCGGGAGGGGCAAACACTTCCTGCCTGGCGTCGCAGGCCCGCCGGAGAACCGGGCAGGCAGGCGGTGCAAACGGAAAATAACCGACAGGGTGTGGATCACATGAAACGTATCGTTCTCGGCCTCCTGGCCGCAACTGCAATGGTTCTTCCGGCTTTCGCCGCGGATGTCCAGCCGGCCATCCTCTACGATCTCGGCGGCAAGTTCGACAAATCCTTCAACGAGGCCGCCTTTCACGGCGCCGAGAAGTTCAAGGCCGAAACCGGCGTGGCTTACGTCGAATTCGAGGTTTCCAACGCCTCGCAGCGCGAGCAGGCTCTGCGCCGCTTCGCCGAGGACGGCCGCAACCCGATCGTGATGGCCGGCTTTGCCTGGGAGGATGCGCTGAAGAAGGTCGCGGCCGAATACACCGACCTCAACTTCGCCATCATCGACGATGCCGTCGACCTGCCCAATGTCCGCTCGCTGGTATTCAAGGAGAACGAAGGCTCCTACCTCGTCGGCATCCTGGCGGCGATGGCGTCGAAGTCGAAGAAGGTCGGCTTCGTCGGCGGCATGGACATCCCGCTGATCCGCAAGTTCGAGTGCGGCTATGTCGGCGGCGCCAAGTCGGCCGGCGCCACCGACGTCATCCAGAACATGACCGGCGACACGCCGGCCGCCTGGAACGACCCGGCCAAGGGCGGCGAGATCGCCAAGACGCAGATCGACCAGGGCGCGGACGTGGTCTACGCCGCCGCCGGCGGCACCGGCGTCGGCGTGCTGCAGGCGGCGGCTGATGCGGGCAAGCTCGGCATCGGCGTCGATTCCAACCAGAACGGCCTGCAGCCCGGCAAGGTGCTGACCTCGATGATGAAGCGCGTCGACGTCGCCGTCTACAACGCCTTCATGGACGGCAAGAACGGCACCTTCAAGGGCGGCGTCCAGAATCTGGGCCTCAAGGAAGGCGGCGTCGACTACGCCATGGACGACAACAACAAGGCGCTGGTGACCGACGAGATGAAGGCGGCAGTCGAAAAGGCCAAGGCCGACATCATCGCCGGCAAGACCGAGGTGCACGACTACACCGCCGATAACAAGTGCCCGTATTGATCGGCAGCCGAATCGGGATTTATCAACCGCCGGGCCTTCGCCCGGCGGTTTCTTTTGGAAAACCGTTACGCAGCTTTCCTGGAACTGCTTATAGCGTGCCGGCGAGATAGCCGAGCGCGAAGGCGGCCAGCAGCGCCATCGCGACGACAAATCCGAGCCGTCCGCCAAGGGAATACAGGCCGACGCCGTAGGGCTTGCGCTCGAGCCGGTGGATCACAATCGGCTGCGGTTTCGCCTTGTCGTCGTTCAGCCCGGAAAGCCGCATCTGCGGCAGTTCGCCAAGCCGGCGCTGGATAAGCTGCCAACGCTCGTCCGAAGACGCCTTGGACGCACCCGCAGGCTCCAGGGCGCGCATGCGCTCGGCCAACCGCAGCACGGCGTCGCGAAAGGCGGGATCGATCTGAAGGTCGCGCTCGGCGCGGGCGCGCTCCCTGTCGTCCATCAGGCCGAAGACAAAGTCGCCGGCCCTTGCGATGCGGTCTCCTTCACTGGCCATGACCGTTCTCCCCCATGGCTCTCTCACCCCCATGCACGCTCAATAGTGCGGCGGCTTGGTCACCGGCACGTCGGGAGCGGCCTGCTCCTCCAGCGCCAGGAACCTGTCGGTAAGGGCGGCAAGCTTGCGTTCCATGCGCTCGATCACCTTCCACTGCTCGGCGATCTGGCCTGACAGTTCCTCGATCGTCTTTTCCTGCTCGGCGGCACGGATTTCCAGTGTTGTCAGCCGATCATCAGGCATGATCATTCAACCCGGTTCTGTGAATGTGAAGCTCTCGGCCACCTTCGAAATTGACAAGCGCGCGGGGATTTGTCGAGAGTGAATGACGTTGCATGCCAATTGGCACGGGCGGGGCATCATGCTAGGCATTTTGACCAAGCGATAAAAAAATAACGAGTGGGACAGGCTGCATGGCGCAAGCCGCAATCGAACTCATAGGCATCAACAAGAGTTTTGGCGCGGTGCGCGCCAACCGCGACATCAATCTGGAAGTTGCGCGCGGCACCATCCATGGCATCGTCGGCGAGAACGGCGCCGGCAAGTCGACGCTGATGTCGATCCTCTATGGTTTCTACCAGGCCGACAGCGGCGAGATCCGCGTCGGAGGCAAGCCGGTGTCGATCAACACCTCCAACGACGCGATCGCGCTCGGTGTCGGCATGGTGCACCAGCATTTCATGCTGGTCGACAATTTCACCGTGCTGGAAAACGTCATCCTCGGCGCCGAGACCGACGCGCTTTTGAAGAGCAGCATCGCCAAGGCGCGTTCCGAGCTCGAGCGGCTGGAGCGCGAATACGGCCTCGAGGTCGATCCCGACGCCATCATCGAGGAACTGCCGGTCGGCCTGCAGCAGCGCGTCGAAATCCTCAAGGCGCTCTATCGCGGCGCCGAGATCCTGATCCTGGACGAGCCGACCGGGGTCTTGACGCCGGCCGAGGCCGATCACCTCTTCCGCATCCTCAAGCAATTGAAGGAGCAGGGAAAAACGGTGGTTCTGATCACCCACAAGCTGCGCGAGATCATGGCCATTACCGACACCGTCTCGGTCATGCGCCAGGGAACCATGGTGGCCACCAGGGTGACGAAGCAAACCACGGTCGGCGAACTGGCCGAACTGATGGTCGGGCGGCGCGTGCTCCTGCGGGTCGAGAAGGGCCAATCGGAAGCCGGCGCCATAAAACTCTCGGTCAAGAACCTGACGGTCAAGGATTCACGCGGCGTCACCATGGTCGACGACGTCTCCTTCGATGTGCGCGGCGGCGAGATCGTCGGCATCGCCGGCGTGGCAGGCAACGGCCAGTCGGAGCTGCTCGAGGCGATCTCCGGCATCCGGCATGCCGTTTCCGGCGAGGTCACGCTCGAAGGCAAGCCGGTCGACCTGACCGGCAAGGCCGATCCCGGCGAATTGCGTGACCGCGGTCTCGCTCATGTGCCGGAGGACCGCCACCATGTCGGGCTGGTGCTCGCCTTCGAGGAGCACGAGAATTCGATCCTCGGCTATCACGACGACGAGCGCTATCTGAAAGGACCGTTCCTCGACGTCGATGCCATCATGGCCGATGCCAAGGACAAGATCGAGAAATACGACATCCGTCCCGGCAATCCGCGACTGAAGACCGCCAATTTCTCCGGCGGCAATCAGCAGAAGATCGTGCTGGCCAGGGAGATGGAGCAGGATCCCGGCGTGCTGATCGTCGGCCAGCCGACGCGCGGCGTCGATGTCGGCGCCATCGAATTCATCCACAAGCGGCTGATCGCCATGCGCGACCAGGGCAAGGCGGTGCTGGTGGTATCGGTCGAGCTCGACGAGATCCGCTCGCTCTCCGACCGCATCCTGGTGATGTTTGCCGGCCGCATCGTCGGCGAGCGCGGCCCGGAGGCGACCGAAGGCGAGCTTGGCCTCTTGATGGCCGGTGTCGAACACCAGGAGGCCGCCGAATGAGCACGCCTTACACCAAGCTGCCGGCCTGGGCCGATTACGGGCTGATCCCGCTGATCAATCTCTCGGTGGCGTTCATCGTCGCCGGCTTCGTCGTCATGCTGGTCGGCGAAAATCCGTTCCGCGCCGCCGTCATCCTGGTCGAGGGTGCTTTCGGCAAGGGCACGGGCATCGCCTTCACCTTGTTCTACGCCACCACCTTCATCTTCACTGGGCTGTCGGTGGCGGTGGCGGCGCATTGCAGCCTGTTCAACATCGGCACCGAGGGCCAGGCCTATATCGGCGGCCTCGGCATCGCGCTCGTCTGCCTGAGCTTCGACAGCGTGCTGCCCTGGTGGGTGATCTTTCCGATAGCGATCGTTGCCGCGGCCTTGTTCGGCGCGCTCTGGGGTTTCATCCCCGCCTATCTGCAGGCCAAGCGCGGCTCGCACATCGTCATCACCACCATCATGTTCAACTTCATCGCCGCCTCGGCGATGGTCTATCTGCTGGTCGGTCCGCTGAAGCCGGCGGGATCGCAGGCGCCGCAGACACGCAACTTCCTCACCGGCGCGGAATTGCCAAAGCTCAATTGGATGCTAGAATTGTTCGGCGCCAAGATCCGCTCGGCGCCGCTCAACATCTGCTTCCTGCTGGCGCTGGTGATGGCGTTCCTGGTCTGGCTGCTGATCTGGCGCACCAGGCTCGGCTACGAGATGCGTACCTATGGCCATAGCCCGAAGGCGGCGCGCTATGCCGGCATCTCGGAAACCCGCATCATCCTCACCGCGATGATGATCTCGGGCGGGCTGGCCGGCATGATGGCGCTCAACCCGGTGATGGGCGACCAGCACAATGTGGCGATCGATTTCGTCTCGGGCGCCGGCTATGTCGGCATCGCGGTTGCGCTGATGGGCAGGCTGCATCCGGTCGGCATCGTGCTGGCGGCGATCCTGTTCGGCATGCTCTATCAGGGCGGCGCCGAGCTTGCCTTCGAGATGCCGGCGATCAGCCGCGACATGATCGTCATCATCCAGGGGCTGGTCATCCTCTTCGCCGGCGCGCTGGAGCATATGTTCAGGCCCTATATCCAGGCGCTGTTCGCCTCGTTCAGCCCGAAATCGGTCGGCATGCAGGCGATCAACGGGAAGGGGGCCTGAGATGGACGTCTTCAACGCAATCGTCCAGGTTCTGGATTCCACCATCCGCCTGTCGGTGCCGCTGCTGCTTGCCTGTCTCGCCGGCCTCTATTCCGAGCGCGCCGGCATCTTCGACATCGGTCTCGAAGGCAAGATGCTGGTCGGCGCCTTCGCCGGCGCCGCGGCGGCCTCCGTCTTCCATTCCGCCTTCATCGGCCTCGGCATGGCCATCCTGATCTCGGTCGCCTTCGCCATGGTGCACGGCTTCGCCTCGATCACGCATCGCGGCAATCAGATCGTCTCCGGCGTCGCCATCAATTTTGTCGCCGCCGGCTCGACCATCATCCTCGGCCAGGCCTGGTTCCAGCAGGGCGGCCGCACGCCGGCGCTGCAGCCGGGCGAGCGCTTCGAGGCGATCGTCTGGCCCGGCGCCGAAGCCGTCCGCGAGGTGCCGATCCTCGGGCCAATCTATGCCGAGCTGATCTCCGGCCATTCGATCCTGGTCTATTTCGCCTTCGCCATGGTGCCGTTCACCTGGTGGGTGCTTTTCCGCACCCGCTTCGGCCTCAGGATGCGCGCCGTGGGCGAGAACCCGGCCGCCGTTGACACCGCCGGCATCTCGGTGGCCTGGCTGCGGTACCGGGCGCTGATCTGCACCGGCGTGCTGACCGGCGTCGCCGGCGCCTATCTATCGATGGTCCAGAATGGCGGCTTCGTGAAGGACATGACGGCGGGCAAAGGTTATATCGCTCTTGCCGCGCTGATCTTCGCCAAATGGAAGCCGGTCAACGCCATGTTCGCCTGCCTGCTGTTCGGCTTCCTCGACGCGGCATCGATCCGCTTACAGGGCTCGCCGCTTCCCATCGTCGGCAAGGTGCCGGCGCAGTTCATGCAGGCGCTGCCCTATGTGCTCACCGTCGTCCTGCTCGCCGGCTTCATCGGCAAGGCGATCCCGCCGCGCGCCGGCGGCGTGCCCTACGTCAAGGAACGCTGAGGCCTGGACTGCACAAGGGTTCGGCAGCTTCGGCGACCAGCATTTGAACAAGATCGTGGGAGAGAAGAACTGAATGTCGCATGATCTGTTCGAGGCGGCGAAGACGGCGATGGCCAAGGCCTATGCGCCCTATTCCAAGTTTCCCGTCGGTGCCGCGCTGCGCACCGAGGACGGCCGCGTCTTCACCGGCGCCAATATCGAGGTGGCCTCGTATCCCGAGGGCTGGTGCGCCGAGACCACCGCGCTCGGCCACTACATCATGGGCGGCGGCGGCAAGATCACCGAGATCGCGGTGATCGCCGCGCGCATGGCAAAATGCTCGCCCTGCGGCGGCTGCCGGCAGCGGCTGGCGGAATTCTGCCGGCCGGAAACCAAGCTCTATCTCTGCGACAATACCGGCGTGGTCGAGACGGTCACCATGGGCGAGATGCTGCCTTACGGCTTCAGGGGCGACATCTTGAAATGAAGAGTGGGTTGAAATGAAGGAAGCGCTGGATCATCTGGTCGAGAAACTCGACGGGCTGGCTCCGACCGCGGCCCTTGTGCTGGGCTCCGGCCTCGGCGGGCTGGTCGACGAGGTCGAGGACAAAAGGCGCATTTCCTATGCGGAGCTGCCGGGCTTCCCGCGCAGCGGTGTTTCCGGCCATGCCGGCGAGGTCGTTGCTGGGCGTTTCGCCGGCGCGCCGGTGCTGATGTTATCCGGCCGCGCGCATTACTACGAGCACGGCAACGCCGCCGCGATGCGCCCGGCGCTGGAAGTGCTTGCCGGCATCGGCATCTCGCATCTCATCCTCACCAATGCCGCCGGTTCGGTCGAACCGGAGATGGGACCGGGCTCGGTGATGCTGATCACTGACCACATCAACTTCTCCGGCTCCAACCCGCTGATCGGCGAGCCGAGCGACCGCCGTTTCGTCGGTCTCACCGAGGCCTATGACGCCGGCTTGCGCAAGGCCATCGAGACGGCGGCGAAGGCAACCGGCACGGCGCTGCACAAGGGCGTCTACATGTGGTTTTCCGGACCATGTTTCGAGACGCCGGCCGAGATCCGCATGGCGCGCGTCATGGGCGCCAACGCCGTCGGCATGTCGACCGTGCCGGAAGTGATCCTTGCCCGCTTCCTCGGCCTCAAGGTCGCCGCCTGCTCGGTCATCACCAACCTTGCGGCCGGCATGACAGGGGCGGAACTCTCGCACCAGGAAACCAAGGATATGGCGCCGGTCGGCGGTGCGCGGCTGGCGACGATCCTGCGGCGCGTCTTCGAGGAAGGTTTGCCGGAAAGCTGATGCTCCCCCAGGAAATTATCCGCCGCAAGCGCGACGGCCACAGGCTCTCGGCCGAGGAGATCGCTGCCTTCATCGAGGGCATAACGGCCGGCACGCTCTCGGAGGGCCAGATCGGCGCCTTCGCCATGGCGGTGTTCCTCAAAGGCATGAGCCGCGAGGAGGCTGTGGCGCTGACGCTCGCCATGCGCGATTCCGGCGACGTGCTCGACTGGTCCGACCTGCCGGGCCCAGTCACCGACAAGCATTCGACGGGCGGCGTTGGCGACAATGTCTCGCTGATGCTGGCGCCGATCGTCGCGGCCTGCGGCGCCTATGTGCCGATGATCTCCGGCCGCGGCCTCGGCCATACCGGCGGCACGCTGGACAAGATGGACGCCATCCCCGGCTATGCCAGCCAGCCGGACGTGACGCGCTTCCGCAAGACCGTGCTGGAGACCGGCTGCGCCATCATCGGCCAGACCGCCGATCTGGCGCCGGCCGACCGCCGGTTCTACGCGATCCGCGACGTGACGGGCACGGTGGAATCGGTGCCGCTGATCACCGCCTCGATCCTGTCGAAGAAGCTTGCCGCGGGCCTCGGCTCGCTGGTGCTCGACGTCAAGGTCGGCAATGGCGCCTTCATGGAGAAGTCGCGCGACGCCGTCGCGCTGGCAAACAGCCTGGTCGAGGTCGCCAATGGCGCGGGCTTGAAGGCTTCGGCGCTGGTGACCGGCATGAACGAGCCGCTGGCCTCGGCTGCCGGCAATGCGGTCGAGGTGAAGAACGCGGTCGATTTCCTCACCGGCCGGTTTCGCGACCGCCGGCTGGAGGACGTCACGCTGGCGCTCGCCGCCGAAATGCTGCAGTCGGCGGGGATCGTCTCGTCCAATCAGGACGGGATCAGGCGCGCCGCCGAGACGCTTGCCGGCGGCCGCGCGGCGGCGGTGTTCGCGCGCATGGTGAGCGCGCTCGGCGGTCCCGCCGATTTCGTCGAGAACCCGGAAAAGTATCTCCCCAGAGCCGCGGTGGAATTGGCGGTTGAGGCGGCGAAGGACGGCTTCGTCACTGGCATCGCGACGCGCGATATCGGGCTCGCCGTCGTCGCGCTGGGCGGCGGACGCACCCGTCCGGACGACAAAATAGACCACGCCGTCGGTCTCACCAGGCTGCTGCCGGTCGGGGCGGAGGTGCGGGCGGGCGAGGCGCTGGCGCTGGTCCATGCGCGGACCGAGGCGGACGCCGAGATTGCCGCCGCCGCGGTGCGCTCCGCCTACACGATCGGGTCCTCGAAGCCGTCCGCCGAAAAGACCGTGCTCAGGCGGATCCTGCCGCTTTGAGATAGGCGCAATACCTACTGCACAAGCAGCAGCGCGCCGTTCTGGACCTGGTATTTCTGCAGCCGCTGCAGGAAGCTCATACCGATCAGGTTGGTTTGCAGCGCCCGGTCGTCGAGCACTACCGCCTGGACGTTGTCGATTGAGATCTTGCCGATCTGCAGGCGGTCGACCGTCACCACCGCGGCCTTGATGGCGCCGTTCGCCGTGTTCACCTGATGGCTGAAATCGGACTGGTTGAGCGAGATGCCGATTCGGCGTGCGGTCGAGGTGTTGATGGCAACCAGGGTCGCGCCGGTGTCGATCATGCCGTCGATCTGACGGCCGTTGAGCTTGAAGGCGGAGGTGAAATGGCCGCGCTCGTCGGCATTCACCAGCACCTGTCGACCGAGCGGCATCGGCGCCGCCGGCCTGACTGGAACCGAAGCGAGCTTCACGTCCGGCTGGGCATCCGGGGTTGCAGGCTGCGAGGCGACCGCCGATCTCAGCAGGGCTTCGACCATCCGCGGGTTCGACTGATAGACGATCGGGATCGATGCCGAGCTTCCGACAAAGACGCCAAGGAGGAGGAGCTTGCGCAGCATGGATCGACCTTCGTGGAGGTCAGATCCTTAGGTCGACATGGTGATTTCAGCTTTAACGCGCGCCGAAACCATCGCCTTTGCGTAAACGATCCGTAAAGAAAGCGTCACTTGGTCCCGTACATGCGGTCGCCGGCGTCGCCGAGGCCGGGCATGATGTAGCCCTTGTCGTTCAGCTGGCGGTCGATCGAAGCGGTGAAGATCGGCACATCCGGATGCGCCTTGGTGAAGCGCTCGATGCCCTCCGGCGCGGCGAGCAGGCAGAGGAAGCGGATGTTTGTGGCGCCGCGTCCCTTCAGCTTGTCGATCGCGGCGATCGCGGAATTGGCCGTCGCCAGCATCGGGTCGACGACGATCACCAGACGGTCGGCAAGGTCGCTCGGCGCCTTGAAGAAATACTCGATCGCTTCCAGCGTCTCGTGGTCGCGGTAGAGGCCGATATGGGCGACGCGCGCCGCCGGCACCAGATCGAGCAGGCCTTCGAGCAGGCCGTTGCCGGCCCGCAGCACAGAGGCGAAGACCAGCTTCTTGCCCTCCAGCGTCGGCGCCTCCATCTCCTCGATCGGGGTCTCGATGGTGGTGGTGGTCAGCTCGAGATTGCGGGTGACCTCGTAGCCCAGAAGCAGCGAGATCTCGCGCAACAGACGCCGGAAACCGGCCGTCGAGGTCTCCTTCTTGCGCATGATGGTCAGCTTGTGCTGGACAAGGGGGTGGTCGACGACGGTGACGCCCTGCATGGTCTGCTCCCGTGAATGGTGAACGGTGAATGGTGAATAGTGAATAGTGAGCGGGTTTGCGAGTCCTGATGGTTCGATGATTGCCTTGACACGCCGAGGCGCGCCGGCAAACCAACCATTCACCATTCACCATTCACCATTCACCATTCACCATTCACCATTCACCGGCCCTTGGCGTCGAGCCGGCTCAGCAGTATCGCCTTGGTCTTCCGGTCGACGAAGGCGGCCTCGATCGCCGTCCTGGTGACGGCGGCGAGCGCCTTGTCGTCCATGGCGAAATGCTCGGCGGCGATGTCGTATTCGCGCTTCAGCGAGGTCCAGAAATAAGGTGGGTCGTCGGAATTGAGCGTCACCTTGCAGCCGGCCGCGCGCAGCGCTGGGAAGGGATGGTCGGCGAAACTGTCGAACACCTTGAGCGCGACGTTGGAGCCCGGGCAGCATTCCAGCACCACGCCCTCGGCAGCGATGCGGCGAACGAGGTCCGGGTTTTCGACGGCGCGCACGCCATGTCCGATCCGCGACGGGCGGATATGGTCGAGCGCTGCCTTGACACTTTCCCAGCCCATCAGCTCGCCGGCATGGATGGTGATGCCGAGGCCGGCCTCGCGGGCGATCTCGAAGGCGCGCACATAATCCTCGAAATCGCCGATGCGCTCGTCGCCGGCGACACCGAAGCCAGTCACCAGCGGATGCCCGCAGCGCGCGGCGAAGCGCGCCGCCTGCTCGATCGCCTCGACCCCGACATGGCGCACGCCTGTGACGATCATGCGTCCCTCGATGCCCGTCCTGGCCTTGGCGCGGGCCATGCCTTCGCCCAGCGCATCCGTATAGGCCTTGGGCGAGAGACCGGCCTTCTTGGCGTGATCCGGCGAGGTGAAGACCTCGGAATAGATGGCGCCGTCACGGGCGAGACTGGTGAGATAGTGATCGGTCAGGCGAGCATAGTCCTCCTCGGTGCGAAACAGGTCGGAGGCAAAGTCGTAGGCCGCGAGGAAAGAGCTGAAATCGTGCCAAACGAAGGAGCCGTTCTGGATATAGGGCGAGGGGTCCTTGCCGTATTTGCGGGCCTGGCTGACGACGAGATCGGGCGCCGCTGCCCCTTCGATGTGGCAGTGCAATTCGGCTTTCAAAATCATGCGGTCATCCCGTCGGCACACTGAACCCGCGAGGATTCCGGGCGGAAAATCATGCAAGGCCCTGCCCGAACCCATGTTGAAGGCGCGGCTGAAAACCGCGCCTTCGACAATAGCGTCGGCCCCATCGATCGGCTATGGTCCCGCCGGTTTTATGGCGGATCAAAATAATGTCAGTTGAGAGAACCACGGCTGCGGGCGGCATGGAAACCTCCTACGGCTTCAGGAAGGTGGGCGAAGGCGACAAGCAGTTCCTCGTCAACGATGTCTTCCACAAGGTGGCCAATCGATACGACCTCATGAACGATCTGATGTCCGGCGGGCTGCACCGGCTGTGGAAGGACGCGATGGTGGCGTGGCTCAATCCGCCGAAGCGCCCGGGCTGGAAGGTGCTCGACGTCGCGGGCGGCACCGGCGACATCGCCTTCCGCATCGTCGAGGCCAGCCATCGCAACGCGCATGTGACGGTCCTCGACATCAACGGCTCGATGCTCGACGTCGGCCGCGACCGCGCCGAGAAGAAAGGGCTCTCGGAAAACACCGATTTCGTCGGGGCCAATGCCGAGACGCTGCCCTTCGACGACAATACGTTCGACGCCTATACGATCGCGTTCGGCATACGCAACGTGCCGCGCATCGATGTGGCGCTGAGCGAAGCCTACCGCGTGCTGAAGCGCGGCGGACGGTTCCTTTGCCTGGAGTTCTCCGAGGTCGACATGCCGCTGCTCGACAAGGCCTACGAAGCTTGGTCCTTCAACGCCATCCCCAAAATCGGCAGGGCGGTGACCGGCGACGGCGAGCCCTATTCCTACCTGGTGGAATCGATCCGCAAATTCCCCAACCAGGCGAATTTTGCTGCCATGATCACCCGCGCGGGCTTCGATCGCGTCAGCTTCCGCAATTATTCGGGCGGCATCGCTGCACTTCATTCAGGCTGGAAGCTTTGAGGCCGAAACTTTGAGGCAGACCAGGCGATGAGCAGCGTCCGATGACCAGCGTTGGCGCCGCCTTCCGGCTCGCCAGGGCCGGCTGGGTGCTGGTCCGCGAGGGCGTCGTCGCGGCGCTGCCCGGCGAAGAGCTTTCCGGCATGCCGAAGCTCGGCTGGCGGCTGGCGCGCGTGCTCACCCGCCGTCGCGCCAGACGGCACCAGCGCGGCGACCGGCTGGCGCAGGCGGTGGTGCGGCTGGGGCCATCCTACGTCAAGCTCGGCCAGTTCCTGGCCACGCGACCGGATGTCGTCGGCAATGACATGGCGGTCGACCTCGCCCTGCTGCAGGACAAGATGCATACCTTCCCGAAGACGGAGGCGATCGCCGCTATCGAGGCCTCGCTCGGGCGCAAGATCGGCGATCTCTACGCAAGCTTCGGCGAGCCGGTTGCGGCCGCTTCGATCGCCCAGGTGCACGGCGCCGAAGTCGTTCGCGACGGGAAGGCTTCACGGGTGGCGGTGAAGGTCATCCGGCCCGGCGTGCGTCATCGCTTCTTCCAGGATCTCGAGAGCTACTTCCTCGCCGCCCGCCTGCAGGAAAAATACATTCCCTCGTCGCGCCGCCTGCGGCCGATCGAGGTGACCCAAACGCTGGCGCAGACCACCAAAGTCGAAATGGACATGCGGCTCGAGGCGGCCGCGTTTTCAGAGCTCGGTGAAAACACCAAAGACGATCCCGGCTTCCGCGTGCCCGCGGTCGACTGGGAGCGGACCGGCCGCGACGTGATCACCATGGAGTGGATCGACGGCATCAAGATGAACGATCTGGTCGGCCTTGCCGCCGCCGGTCACGATCTCAGGGCGATCGCCGCCAACCTCATCCAGTCGTTCCTCAGGCACACGCTGCGCGACGGCTTCTTCCATGCCGACATGCATCCGGGGAACCTGTTCGTCGAGGCGAGCGGAACCATCGTTGCCGTCGATCTCGGCATCGCCGGCCGGCTCGGCAAGAAAGAGCGGCGTTTCCTGGCCGAAATCCTCTACGGCTTCATCGTGCGCGACTATCAGCGCGTCGCCGAGGTGCATTTCGAGGCCGGCTACGTGCCGCGCCAGCACAATGTCGAGGCTTTCGCGCAGGCGATTCGCGCCATCGGCGAGCCGATCCACGGCCAGTCGGCAGAAACCATCTCGATGGCGAAGCTTTTGACGCTGCTGTTCGAGGTCACAGAACTGTTCGACATGGCCACCCGGCCCGAGCTGATCCTGTTGCAGAAGACGATGGTGGTGGTCGAGGGCGTCGCCCGCACGCTCGATCCCGCCTTCAACATGTGGAAGACGTCGGAGCCGGTGGTCAGCGATTGGATCGCCAGCAATCTCGGCCCACGCGGCATGGTTTCCGACGCGCGCGACGCCGGCAAGGCGCTGGTGGCGCTGGCGAGGCAGGCGCCGGATATCGCCGCCCGCACCGAGCGGCTGTCGCGCGAAATCGACCTGATGGCCGAACATGGCCTGCGCTTCGACGAGGCGACCGCGCACGCTATAGGCAAGGCCGAGGCGCGCTATGCCCGCTCCGGCCGCTTGGCGCTCTGGGTGATCGCGTTGACGCTGCTTTACATCGCCTGGCGGATTTTCTGACCGCCACCCGCCTTGCTGCAGTTTGATTGCACTGCTATCATTGCAGGCGCAAGTTTGAAGCGGGTGCAATCAGATGGCCAGCATCACAATCCGCAACCTTGATGACGAGGTCAAGGACCTGCTGCGCCAAATGGCTGCCGAAAATGGCTGCTCGATGGAGGAGCAGGCGCGGGCGATGATCCGCGCAGCGGTCGAAGGAAGGGCGGGGCAGGCCGGCCGCATCGACGAGATCGAGAAGACGCTGCGCGCGCTGACAGGCTCCAATCAGCAAGCCGGTCCCATCTCAACAGTATCCGGCAAGCCATCAATTCGAGGGACGCTTACCGGCAAACGCATCCTGCTGATCATCGGCGGCGGCATCGCCGCCTACAAGGCGCTCGACCTCATCCGTCGCCTGCGCGAGCGCGGTGCTTCCGTTCGGGTGGTCATGACATCCGCCGCGCAGGAATTCGTCACCACGCTGTCGGTCGGCGCGCTCTCCGCCGACCATGTCTTCACCGAGCTGTTCGACAGCAATGACGAGCATGATGTCGGCCATATAAGGCTGTCGCGCGAGGCCGATCTGCTGGTCGTGGCGCCGGCCACCGCCGACCTGATGGCCAAGCTCGCCAACGGCCATGCCAACGACCTTGCCTCGACGGTGCTGCTTGCAACCGACAAGAGGGTGCTGATGGCGCCGGCGATGAACCCGAAGATGTGGTCGCATCCGGCGACGCGGCGCAACCGGGCGACCTTGCAAAAGGACGGTATCGCCTTCGTCGGTCCCGCCAAGGGCGAGATGGCGGAAAGCAACGAGGCCGGTGAGGGTCGCATGGCCGAGCCGCTGGAGATCGTTGGCGCGATCGAGGCGATGCTCGACGAGAGACCGAAGCCGCTTGCCGGCCGCAGGATCATCGTCACCTCGGGGCCGACGCACGAGCCGATCGATCCGGTGCGCTACATTGCCAATCGCTCCTCCGGCAAGCAGGGCCATGCGATCGCGGCGGCGCTGGCGAAGCTCGGCGCCGATGTCAGGCTCGTCTCCGGCCCGGTCAATATCGCCGATCCGGCCGGGGTCACGACCACGCATGTCGAGACCGCGGCAGAGATGAAGGAAGCGGTCGAGGGCCTTTTGCCGGCGGACGCGGCGGTGTTCGTCGCAGCGGTCGCCGACTGGCGCACGGCGAATGCGGCCGGCGAGAAGATCAAGAAGGTGGCGGGCGAGGGACCGCCGTCGCTCAAGATGGTCGAGAATCCCGACATCCTGGCCGGCGTCGGCCATCATAGCCAGCGGCCGCGTCTCGTCGTCGGCTTTGCCGCCGAGACGCAGGATCTCATCGGCAACGCCGAGGCCAAGCTCAGGAAGAAAGGCGCCGATTTCATCGTCGCCAACGACGTCTCGCATGAAAGCGGGATCGGCCCATCGGGCGTTATGGGCGGCGACCGCAACAAGGTACGCATTGTCTCCCGCTCCGGCGTCGAGGAATGGCCGGAGATGGGCAAGGACGAGGTGGCGACACGGCTCGCCGCTTTGATCGCCGAGCGGCTGCAGACGATTGTCGTTTGACGAAAGGGTCGGTTAAAGCGCGTCGCGACGAAGCGCTTTTAAGTCTTTGCTTTGATGCATATCGTTCTCCCAAAACCGCTGCGCACTTTTGGGCGACATGCACTAGCGGGCCTGTTCAACCTGCCGCTTCCTGTGGCCGAACGGCCGGCATGGCGATCCTCAGGGCTGCGATGCAACCCAGAACGCCGAGCGGCACGAAGGCGAGGAACAGCCAGCCTGCGACGCCAGCGGCCACTTCGCGGTTCAGCCCTTCCGAGAAGCCGCTGGCGTTGGCAACGATGCCGGCGAGCGCCGCGCCCACGGCGTAACCGATGCGCTGCATGGTCGGCACGGCGGCCGACGCGATGGTCTGCTCGCCTTCACGAGCCGAAGCGACGATGACACGCGTGAGGAACGGCCAGCATACGCCGAAGCCGCCGCCTTGCAGCAGGGCGCAGAGCAGGATCAGCGGAATCGAGCCCGCCGGGATGGTGTAGGCGAAACCGGCGAGGCCCGAGGCGATCATCAGCGCGCCGATGACGATGATCACGCGTTCGCGTTCCAGCGGCGCATTGGCGATGATGATCGACAGGATCGACCAGGCGATCGATTCGGCGGCGATGATGTAGCCGGTCGTCAGGATCGGTATGCCGTGCAGCGTGGTCAAAAGCAGCGGCCCGTAAATGGCGAAGGTGCAGGTGGCCACCGAGAACGCCGCAACCATGGTCATGCCGCTGCCGAGCGGCGTACGCCATGAAAACAAAGGTGACGGGAAGAGGTGAGAGCGCGGCCTGAGGGCGTCGACGCGGAAGAACAGGACCAGGCCGATCAAGCCGAGGGCCAGCAGCAGCGACGAGCGCAGCAGGGCAATGTCGATGCCGGCTGCGGCGATCAGCACGACGCTGATGGCGAGACAGGCGAGCGCCGGATAGGGAAAGGGCGGTGCGGAGCCCCCGTCCGCCTGCGGCTTCGTCGCCTCGGGTGTGTCGAGCACCATGAAGCTTGCCAGCGCCATCGCCGCGCCGCCGAAGGTGAAGACGCCGAAGGCCCAGCGCCACGACAGGAGCTCTGTCATGATCGCGCCGAGCATCGGTCCGCTGAAGGCGGCGACGCCCCAGATCGCCGACATAATGCCGAAGAGCTGCGGCCAGATGTTGCGCGAAAACAGCCGCTCGACCGAGACGAAGGCGAGCGACACGAGCGCGCCGCCGCCAAGACCCTCGACCAGGCGTCCGGCGAGGAAGAGCGGCATCGAGGGAGCCGTGGCGCAGATCAGCGCGCCAGTCGCGTAGAGCAAAGCGGCGACCACCATGTTGGAGCGCAGCGCGACATAGCTCACCAGCCGCCCGGCCGCGGCGCCGGCGACGATGGCGCCGAGCTCGTAGATCGCCAGCGACCAGCCAACCAGCTGCACGCCCGCGAGTTCGCCGACCATGGCCGGCATGATCGTCGCCACCATCGTCTCATTGGTGGCATGCAGCAGAATACCCAGGCTGATGAAACAGAAGCGCGCCAGGTCGCCGCTTGCCCACAACGCCCGCCAATTCACCTTGTTGCCGCTTGCTGCCGTCACGTCGATCTCCTGCTTGCTACGGCAGCCTCATTCGCTTTCGAACAGGGCGCCAGATCCAGATCGACAGGGCTTGTAGAACCTCAAGCGCGGTTGAGCTCAATAGGCTTTTTCAGCGATATCGGTGGACCAGCGCGCAAAAAAATGCGGCCCGGAACGAATGTCCCGGGCCGCATCGGTTCTGATCGAAAGTTCTACTTGTAGGAGTGGACGAGGTCCAGCGAGGCCACGGTGACGGCGAGATTGACGCCGGTCTGCGCCTGGACGCTGAGCGGCTCGAGCATGAAGGCGCTGTTCCAGCCGCCGACCAGGACGTTGGCGCCGCCGCCTGTCACGACGCTCGCCTCGGCATTGACGCCGTAATAGCTGCCGGCGAGGTCCCCCGCGTCATGACTGGGGGTGGCGGCCAGAACCGCCCAGACGAGCTGGCCCTGATGCGTCTTGCCGACATCGACGCCGAGCTTGGAGATCATCCCGGTGTAAATCTCGGCCGGCCCGTGATGAGAGGGCCGGAAGACGCAGGACACGCCCTTGTTTGACGAGATGATATAGCCGGTTCCACCGTCGATTGAGCAATCGAGCGTGCCGAGCCGGAGCGTGCCGGCGTTGACCGGAGAAGCGAGGACCGTGGCGGTAAGCGCGGCGGCGGCACAGGCAAGCGTTTTGATCATTGGAAAGGTCCTTTCGCAAAAAATTGGCCCCGATTAAACGGTCGAGGTGCGAGGAGCGTTCCGCCGAAAACTTGGCGCGAGCATGGCAGAGGTCGACGCATTGCGCCAGGTGGTCAACGGACCGCTACAGGCGTCTCCGGGGCGCAACAGTGCGATCGCCGGCACGACAGGGCGATCGCAGGCGACGCCTTGGCGATCGAAGGGCGACGCCTTGGCGATCGAAGGGCGACGCCTTGGCGATCGCAGACGACGCCTTGGCGATCGCAGGCGACGCCTTGGTGTCGTGGAGCAACCCTGCTTGCGTCAGCTTTCGATCAGCTGGCGCTGCCGGAGGTGCGCGATAGACCGTCCTTGGCCGGCTGGTAGTTGGGGTTGAGGTGGATGGCCTCGCGGTAGGACTTGGCCGCCCTTACCTTGTCGCCGCGCCGCTCGTAGATAAGCGCCTGGTTGGCCCAGGCCTCGGCGTTCTTGCCGTCGAGCTTGATGGCCATGTTGAAGTCGGCGAAGGCATTGTCCTCGTCGTTCATGGCGAGGTAGGAGAGGCCGCGGCCGTTGTAGGGCTCGGCGGCGTCCGGCGCCAGCGAGATGGCGGTCGAGAAGTCCTCGATGGCGAATTTGTGCTGGCCCTGGCTCTGATAGATCAGGCCGCGATTGTGGTAGGCGCGGGCGTCGGTGGTGTCGAGCTGGATTGCCTTCTGAAAGTCGTTGAAGGCGTCCTGGGTGCGGCCCGCCTTGCGATAGAGATTACCGCGGCCGATATAGGCGGCATCGTAATTCGCGTTGATCTGGATCGAGCGGTTATAGTCCGCGAGCGCCGCTTCCTGATTGCCGAGGAAGCGCTGGATGAGCGCCCGGTTCGAATAGGCCTGGTAGAAATTCGGATTGAGCTGGATGGCTTGGTTGAAATCCTTCAAGGCCGCTTGGTACTGGCCGCCGCGGCCATAGGCCGAGCCGCGCACATTATAGCCCTCGGGATCCTGCGGATTGCGCTGGATGACCGCCGACAGCGAGGAGATGTTCTCAGTCGACCCTTGCGCCTTGTCGATGTTGTTGAGCTCCCCTGTCGGGGTCGTCTGGCATGCTGCAAGGGTCAGGCCCGAAAGCAGGGCCGCCGTCAGGGCGAAGCCGCGAAAAGCGGTTCTGCGCTCCACGGTAATTGCGTTCATCTTTGTCCTCACTGGCGCCGCGCCGTCAGGTCCGTTCCCTCTCCGAACCGGCTCGAATGCATAAACAAAAAGGTGGCGGCGATTCCGCATCGCGCCACCCTCGGTATCCTTCGAAAAGGACGAAAAATTGGCGTTATCAGCGCGGCGAACGCGATGCGCCGGCAGCACCAGCCGGAGCCGGGCGCGGGGTCATCGGCAGCAGGCCTTCGCGCTGCGCGCGCTTGCGGGCCAGCTTGCGAGCGCGGCGCACGGCCTCAGCCTTCTCGCGGGCACGCTTCTCGGACGGCTTCTCGTAGTGACCGCGCATCTTCATTTCGCGGAAAATACCTTCGCGCTGCATCTTCTTCTTCAGCGCGCGAAGCGCCTGATCAACGTTGTTGTCGCGGACGAGTACCTGCACGGGCAATCCTGTCTTCGGTTTGAAATCAACAGGCAAGCGGCCATAGCCACTATGCCTCCGCGGCGGGTTGCACCGCGAATTGTGGCGGCTGATAGCAGAATCAGGCCGTGCTGTCCACCGTTGATTGCAGGAAAGCGTGATCAAAAACCGGTGCGCCGCGCCTCGCCTACTGGGCGCTCACGCCGTCGCCAAATGGAGGCGGGCGAAATCCTCGAAAAATTCGCCATAGTCGCAGGTGATTTCCTCGCCGGCGGCGATGTCGCGTATGGCGGTGGCGCCGCCATATTGCGAGAAATCCGTGTTCGGCCGCTCGGAATGGTTCATGAAGCGGCCGTTGTCGACCTCGTAGACCATGAAACCCGGCTTGTCCGGGCTCGGATAGGCGTAGCGGTCGAGCAGTTCGCGCAAATGCGCGGGTGCGGTCTCATATTTCTCCATCGGGATCAGCCGATCGAAATCGGGATCGAGCCGCCAGATCGAGGCGCCCTTCCTGATCGGCTCGGCGGCGAAAACGCCGACGCCTTCGATGGCGCTCTGGGCAACATAGGTTCTGATCAGCAACATCGGTCCCGTCCGTCTTCGACGAGAGAACGGAATCGTCAAATCGCGCAGAAATGCAAGGCCGCTTCACGACATTTTCGGCTGGCGGGCAACTCATGCCCACCAATCCCTTCACGTCCGGTTGATCGATACCCCGCCATCGGCAAACAGAGCCGTGCCAGTAGTGAAGCTCGAAGCGTCAGAAGCGAGATAAAGCGCCGAGCGGGCGATCTCTTCCGGCCGCGCCATGCGCTTCAGCGCGTGGATGCCCTCGACGAAGGCGCGGGCCCCGGGCGTAATGGTCGTTGCTCCGGGCGTGTCCGTGCCGCCAGGGAGCAGCGCATTCACGCGCAGCCCGCGCGGACCGTACTCGGCGGCCAGCACCTGCGTCAGCCCGATCAGGCCGGCCTTGGCCGCGGCGTAGGCCGCCATGCCCGGCATGCCGGCGGTATAGCCGACGAAGCTCGAGGTGAAGATCAGCGAGCCGCCGCCGCGCTCCAGCATCGGCGGAATCTGTTGCCGCGCGGCCAGATAGGCGCTGGTCAGGTTGGTGTCCATCGTCTCCCGCCAGCTTGCCGGCGCCATATCGGGAAGCGGTGCCATCAGGCCGACGGCGCCGGCATTGTTGAAGGCGATGTCGAGGCCGCCGAACCTTTCGATCGCAAGCTCGACCAGAGCCTTCGCATGGGCCTCGTCCCTGACGTCGCCGGCAAGTGCTGCCGCAGTGCCGCCGGCTTCCTCGATCTCGCCGACAAGCGCGTCGAGCTCAGTCCGGCGGCGCGCCGCAACGACGAGGCGGGCGCCCTGTTCGGCGAACAGCCTGGCGGTGGCGCGGCCGATGCCCGAGCTGGCGCCGGTGACGATGGCAACCTTGTTAGTGAGCGCGAACATGTCTCTATCATCCTTCCATTGAACCGGTCTTGCCGGCGGTCGGGTGCTTGCTCGCAGATCGGCATTTCCGCAGCCACCCGAAAGCTGACTTGCCGACCAGATTGCGGCTTGTCGGGTAGGCGCCGCGAACCTGTGGCGCAAAACGGCAAGCGCCGTCGCAAACAGCGCAAGGATGGCAGCACGGTTTCGCTAGTGATACACCTCGCGTGACGGGCGGACGACATCCGCGATTTTTGGCGCGAGGCTATAACGTGAAGAAATACTCGGTATTCGCCATTGCCCGCGAGGCGATGCGCGGCCACAAGGGCTGGGAAGAACAGTGGACTTCGCCCGAGCCGAAGAAGGAATATGACGTCATCATCGTCGGCGCCGGCGGCCACGGCCTGGCGACGGCCTATTATCTGGCGAGCGAGCACGGCATCACCAATGTCGCGGTGCTGGAGAAGGGCTGGCTCGGCGGCGGCAACACCGGCCGCAACACCACCATCATCCGCTCCAACTACCTCTATGACGAAAGCGCCGGCATCTACGACCATGCGTTGAAGCTGTGGGACGGGCTCAGCCAGGAGCTCAACTACAACGTCATGTATTCGGCGCGCGGCGTCATGATGCTCGCGCACAATGTGCATGACGTCCAGGTGTTCAAGCGCCACATCCATGCCAACCGGCTCAACGGCATCGACAATGAATGGCTGACGCCGGAGCAGGCGAAGGAATTCTGTCCGCCGCTGAACATCGCCAAGGAGGCGCGCTATCCGGTGATGGGCGCGGCCTTGCAACGCCGCGGCGGCACGGCGCGCCACGATGCGGTCGCCTGGGGCTATGCGCGCGGCGCCTCGGCGCGCGGCGTCCACATCATCCAGAACTGCGAGGTCACGGGCATCAAGCGCGCGGCCAATGGCGCCGTCGCCGGCGTCGAGACGACGCGCGGCTTCATCGGCGCCAAGAAGGTCGGTGTCGTGGCCGCCGGCCATTCCTCCGTCATCATGAACATGGCCGGCGTGCGCATGCCGCTCGAAAGCTACCCGCTGCAGGCGCTGGTGTCGGAGCCGGTCAAGCCGGTGGTGCCTTGCGTGGTGATGTCGAACACCGTGCACGCCTATATCTCGCAGTCCGACAAGGGCGAACTGGTCATCGGCGCCGGCACCGACCAGTATATCTCCTATTCGCAGACCGGCGGCCTGCACATATTGCAGCACACGCTGGACGCCATCTGCGAGATGTTCCCGATCTTCACGCGCATGAAGATGCTGCGCTCCTGGGGCGGCATCGTCGACGTGACGCCGGACCGTTCGCCCATCCTGGCAAAGACGCCGGTCAAGGGACTCTATGTCAATTGCGGCTGGGGCACGGGCGGCTTCAAGGCGACGCCTGGTTCGGGCAACGTCTTTGCCCACACCATCGCCAGGGACGACCCGCACCCGATCAACGCGCCCTTCACGCTCGAGCGGTTCCGCACCGGCCGTCTCATCGACGAGGCGGCTGCGGCGGCGGTGGCGCACTGATGCCGACATTTCTGCTGAGGCTTTAGGATCAATCGGCCGGCGCCCGCGTCGGCCATGGCGAATTGTAGGATCGACCGAAAATGCTTCTCATCCGCTGTCCCTATTGCGAGGAAGAGCGCCCGGAACTCGAATTCCGCAATGCCGGCGAGGCGCATATCGCGCGCCCGACCAACATTGCCGCCGAGAGCGAAGACGATTTCGAGAAATTCTTCTTCATCCGCTCGAACCCGAAAGGCGTCACCTATGAGCGCTGGCGGCACATCCATGGCTGCGCGCGCTTCTTCAACGCCGTGCGCGACACCGTCACCGACAAGTTCGTCATGACCTACAAGGCCGGCGAGCCGAAGCCCACGAAGCTGCCTGGAGCCTCGAAATGAACGCCGCGTTCCGCATTCCCGGCGCCGGGCGCCTCAGCCAGGCGAAGACCGCGTCCTTCAGCTTCGACGATAGGTCCTATATCGGTATCGAGGGCGATACGCTGGCCTCGGCGCTGCTCGCCAACGGCGTGCATCTGGTCGGCCGTTCGTTCAAATATCACCGGCCGCGCGGCTTTCTGTCGGCCGGCGCGGAAGAGCCGAACGCGCTGGTTCAGGTCGTGCGCGACGACGCGCGCAAGACGCCGAATGTGCGGGCGACCGTGCAGGAGCTCTATGACGGACTGACGGCCCATTCGCAGAACCGCTGGCCTTCGCTGGCCTTCGATGTCGGCGCGGTCAACGACCTTGCCTCGCCGATGTTTTCGGCAGGGTTCTACTACAAGACCTTCATGTGGCCGAAGTCGGCCTGGAAGAGCCTCTACGAGCCGCAGATCCGCTCGGCCGCCGGCCTTGGCGTTTCTCCGGACCGACCGGACCCCGACCACTATGCGGCGCGCTATGCGCATTGCGACGTGCTGGTGCTGGGCGGCGGTGTCGCCGGTATCGCCGCGGCGCTCGCGGCTGCCGAAACCGGCGTGCGGGTCATCCTCGCCGACGAGCAGGCCGAATTCGGCGGCAGCCTGCGCTTTGAGAGCGGAGCCAAGATCGACGGCGAGAACGGCTTTGCCTGGGCGCAAGCCGAGATCGCGAGACTCAAGGCCATGGACAACGTCCGCCTGCTGCCGCGCACGACTGCCTTTGGGTATTATGCGCAGAACTTCGTCGGTCTGGTCGAGCGGGTCAGCGACCATCTCAAGAGCCCCGGTCGCGAGTTGGCGCGCGAGCGCCTGTGGCAGGTCCGCGCCAAGCGCGTGGTGCTGGCGACCGGCGCCATCGAGCGGCACATGGTGTTCGCCAACAACGACCGGCCGGGCGTCATGCTGGCATCGGCCGCGCGCACTTACCTCAACCACTATGGCGTCGCGGTCGGCAGGAATGTCGGCGTCTATACGGCCAACGACTCGGCTTACGCGGCAGCGATCGACCTGAAGAAAGCCGGCGTCAATATCGCCGCGATCGTCGACCTGCGCGACAACCCGTCGGGGGCGGTGATCGACGAGGCGAGAAGCCTCGGCATAGAGATCAATTTCGGCCGCGCGGTGGTCAGCGCCGGCGGCAAGCTGCGCGTCTCCTCGATGACCGTGCAGCCGAAGAATGGCGGCGGCGAGCGCACCATCGCGGTCGATGCCATCCTGATGTCGGCCGGCTGGACGCCGTCGGTGCATCTTTTCTCGCAGTCGCGCGGCAAGGTCGCCTTCAACGAGGAGACGCGGCGCTTCGTGCCGGGAACCTACGCGCAGGACTGCGTCTCGGTCGGCGCCTGCAACGGCACGGACGGGCTCGACGCAACGGTCGACGAGGCCTATGCCGTCGGCGCCAAAGCGGCGAAGGAGGCCGGCGTCAAGGATTCCAGCGTCAAGACGGGCAAGGGCGCCAAGCCCAAGGTCGATGCCAGCGAAAGCTGGTCGCGCGGCATGCTGGGCGCCGCCCCCGGCGCCGGACCGGGCACCACGGTCAAGGCTTTCGTCGATTTCCAGAACGACGTCACCGCCAAGGACATCCGCCAAGCAGTGCATGAAGGCATGCACTCGATCGAGCACGTCAAGCGCTTCACCACCAACGGCATGGCGACCGACCAGGGCAAGACTTCGAACATGCACGGCCTGGCGATCGCGGCCGAAACGCTCGGCAAGCCGATCCCGCAGGTCGGTCTCACCACCTTCCGCGCGCCCTATACGCCGGTGACGTTCGGCTCGATCGTCGGCCACGCGCGCGGCGCCTTGTTCGATCCGACGCGTCGGACGGCGACCCATGGCTGGGCGGCGGCGCATGGCGCCGTCTTCGAGGATGTCGGCCAGTGGAAACGCGCCTGGTATTTCCCCAAGGCCGGCGAGGACATGCACGCCGCCGTCAACCGCGAATGCGTGACGGTACGCAAGACGGCCGGCCTGTTCGACGCGTCGACGCTCGGCAAGATCGAGGTGGTCGGGCCGGATGCGGCGAAATTCATGGAGCTGCTCTACACCAATCCGTGGGAGAAGCTGGAGCCCGGCCGCTGCCGCTACGGCATCATGCTGCGCGAGGACGGCTTCATCTATGACGACGGCGTCGTCGGCAGGCTGGCGCCGGACCGCTTTCATGTGACGACGACGACAGGCGGCGCGCCGCGCGTCATGCACCACATGGAGGACTACCTCCAGACCGAGTTCCCGCATCTCAATGTCTGGCTGACCTCGATCACCGAGCAATGGGCGGTGATCGCGGTGCAGGGACCGAAGTCGCGCGAGATCATCGCGCCGCTGGTCGAAGGCATTGACATGTCGGACGAAGCGCTGCCGCATATGTCGGTGCGCGAGGGCAAGATCTGCGGCGTGCCGACGAGGCTGTTCCGCATGTCCTTCACCGGCGAGCGCGGCTTCGAGGTCAACGTGCCGGCCGACTATGGCGAGGCCGTCTGGGAAGCGCTGTGGGCCGAAGGCCAGAAGCATGGCGCCACTGTTTACGGCACCGAAACGATGCACGTGCTGCGCGCCGAGAAGGGCTACATCATCGTCGGCCAGGACACCGACGGCACGGTGACGCCGAACGATGCCGGGCTCGACTGGGCGGTCGGCAAGAAGAAGACCGACTTCGTCGGCATCCGCGGCATGGTGCGCTCGGACCTCGTCGCCAAGGGCCGCAAGCAGCTCGTCGGCCTGAAGACCAAGGACCCGAAGGTCGTGCTGGAAGAGGGCGCGCAGATCGTGGCTGATCCGAAACAGGCGATCCCGATGAAGATGATCGGCCACGTCACCTCCAGCTACTGGTCGGAGAATTGCGGGCGCTCGATCGCGCTGGCGCTGGTCGCCGGCGGCCGCGACCGTATGGGCCAGACGCTCTACGTGCCGATGCCGAACGGCACGATCGAGGTGCAGGTGACGGGCATGGTGTTCGTCGACGAGAAGGGAGAACGCCTCAATGGCTAAGGCTGCCGCCAAGATAAAAGCCGCCGAGGCTTCAGCTTCCGTCGAGCGGCGTCCGGCACTTGCCGGCCGCGCTCTGGAGGCGCCGGGCGTCAAGGTCGAGATCCTGCCGCCGGCCGAACGCATCTCGCTGCGCGCGCCGGAGGCTTCGCGCGCGGCACTCTCCAAGGCGCTCGGCGTGACCTTGCCGACCAAGCCGAAAACCTCGGCCAGCAAGGGCGGGCGCACTGCGCTCTGGCTCGGGCCGGACGAGTGGCTGATCGTCGACGAGGCCGGCAAGGATCCGTTGGCCGACTGCGTCAAGCTGTCGGCGCTGCATTCGGCGGTCGGCATCTCGCATCGCAATGTCGCGATCTCGGTCACCGGGCCAGCCGCCGCCGTGACGGTCAATTCCGGTTGCCCGCAGGACCTGTCGCTCGAAGCCTTCCCGGTCGGGGCGGCGTCGCGCACCATCCTCGGCAAGTCCGAGATCGTGCTGCTGCGCACCGCCGCGGAAGCATTCCGCGTGGAGTGCTGGCGTTCCTTCTCGGACTATGTCTTTACTTTGCTGTCGGAAGCGGCGAGCGACGCTGCGAACTGAGCACCTGACCTCTCGTGGCGTGCCCTCTGCCGTGCTCCCCACAGGAACCATCGCCGCTCCGTGCCGTTATTTGCGACTAGCGGTTCACCGTTTCGCGGAAACGGCAACCCGCTCTATCTCTTTGTTTTGACGCAATTCCGAACGGAAAACCGTTTCCACTTTTCCTGGAATTGCTCTAGCGAGGGAGAAGCCGATGCCATCCAAATCAGCACCAAAGTCGCCTAAGAAGACAGCGGCGGTCCGTTCGCTCGAGCAGGAACGGCATCACGAGATCGAGGAAGAAGAGCTCGAGGAAGGCCTCGAGGACACATTCCCGGCCAGCGATCCGGTGTCGATCACAGGCACGTCCATTTCCGGCTCTCCCGCGAAGCCCGGCAAGAAATAGTAACGTGCCGGCAAAGACATAGGGTACGACCGGATTACCGGCGAAACGAAAACGGGCGGCCAAGTGCCGCCCGTTTTCGTTTCCAATTTTGCGTTTGCAGCGTTCAAAGGCCGGGCAGGAACCACGGGTTCATGTCCATGCCGAGCCGCGGGCCCTTGGTGGTCTGGGTCTTGCTGGCGTCGCCCTTTTCGACCGAGCCGGTCGCGGTGCAGTCGAGCGTCACATTGGTATGGGTCTGAGCGCAGGCCGCCGGGGCTTGCTTGGTCGGCTGGCTCGCGCCGGCAAAAGCGGCGCCCGAGAAAGCCAGCACGGCAGCGAGAACGAGGACTGTCTTTTTCATCTTCCGTCTCCAGTAATTTCGTACATGTACGATGCGACGTACATATACGGTTAACGGAAGCTGAATACAAGGAAGAGTTTTGTACGTGTACGACAAATTTTCTTGAACGTAGGAATTCGCCTTCGCGAATCAAGCGATCGGATGGGCAAAACGGTCAAAGATGGCCGGTCAGCAGTTGACGGGTGTTTCGGTGAGCGGGGGTATGTCCTGCGCCGACAATGAAGCCAGCATGAAGTCGCACATCCGTTTCACATAGGCCTGGGGATCGCCGAACGGATAGAAGGGGAAGGTGATCAGCAGCGAGATCGTGCCGTGGCCGACGGTCCACAGCATGGTGGCGATGGCGCGCGGGTCGCCCTTGAGCTTGCCGGCGGCGACACAAGCTTCGACCCTTCTGATCAGCACCTTCATCGCCGGGTTGCCCTCTTCCATGTCCTCGTAGCTGCGGCCCTCCGGCAGTCGCGTCTTCTCGGTCATGAAGACGGTGCGGTACTCATTGGGGTTGCCAAGCCCGAAGGCGGCATACTCGGTCATCACCGCCCGCAGCGCCTCAACGGGATCGTCGGAGGGATGTTCCTCGATGCGCCGGGCCAGCGTTTCGAAGGCGTCCTCGGCGAGCGCGAACAGGATGTCCTGCTTGTCGGCGAAGTAGGAATAGACAGACATCGGCGCGTAGCCGACCCGCTTGGCCAGCTTGCGGATGGTAAGCCCTTCGTAGCCCTCTTCCTGGACAAGCTTGTGGGCCGCGTCGACCAGTTCGGAGCGAAGCTCAGCTTTCTGTTTCTCGCGGCGCTTCTGAACGCTCAGCGTCAATGTCCGCCTGCCTTTGTCGTTGGTTGCCTTACGAAATTATATACGCTGTACGGAAACGGACAAGGGAGCGGCCTGGTTCCGCAAGGTACGGCCTGACGCTTTGTTCCAACTCAATTCCGGGCGGAAAGCCGTTACCCGAACTAGATCGCGCCGATGCCGCCGTCGAGCGCCAGCGCGTGGCCGGTCATGAAGGAATTGGCGGGATCGGCGAGATAAAGGATGCCGGTCACGATCTCGTCCACTTCGCCGACGCGCTTCATCGGCACGCCGCGCGTGAGCTCGGCAAGCGCTTCGGCTTCCGGCGCGCCGGTGGAGCGCACGAAGCCATCGACCATCGCCGTCCTGGTATGCGCCGGGCAGACGGCGTTGATGCGTATCCCCTTGGCGGCGTATTCGATCGCCGCCGAGCGCGTCAGCCCGACGACGCCATGCTTGGCAGCGGCGTAGACCGACAATTTCGGCGCGCCGGAGAGACCGGCGACCGAGGCGACGTTGACGATGGCGCCGCCTCTGCCGCTTTCCCTGAATTGCCGCTCCATCTGTGGAATCTGGTGCTTCATGGCGTAGAAGACGCCGAGCAGGTCGACCTCAAGCACCCGGCGCGCTTCTTCCGACGTCACCTGCGGCAGGCGCACGAAGGCGTGCACGATCCCGGCGTTGTTGACGGCAATGTCCAGCCGGCCGAATTTCTCGACGGCGAGCTTCACCAGATCCTCCGAGAGCTTCTCGTCGGCAATGTTGCCGGCAAGGAACGCGGTTTCGGCGCCAAGTGTCGCCGCGAAATCGCCCAGTGCCGTTTCGTCGAGATCGGAAAGAACCAGCCGCGCGCCCTCGGCGGCAAAGGCCTTGGCCGCGCCGCTGCCGAGGCCGCCGGTCGCGCCGGTTATCAGCACCGTGGCTCCATCGAACCTGCCCATCGCTCAACTCCCCGTAATCAAATCCGCCTGTCGATCAGGTCCATCGCGAGCGCGGCGAGCAGCTTCACCGCCTCGCCATAGGTCTTGGCCTTTTCCGGATTGGAGGCATTGCCGTCCAACGCGCGGCGGTAGACGCCCTGGCAGATCGCCGCCAGCCGGAAGAAGGAGAAGGCGAGGAAGAATGTCCAGTTGCCGATGCCGTCGAGGCTGCGCCGCCGGCAATAGGCGGCCACATAGGCTTCCTCGGAAGGCAGACCGAGAACAGCGCGGTCGACGCCGCCGAGGCCACGAAAGCCGGAAGCATGCGGCAGCCGCCACTGCATGCATTGATAGGCGAGGTCGGCGAAGGGATGGCCGAGCGTCGACAGTTCCCAGTCGAGCACGGCGATGACCCTCGGCTCGTCCTTGGCGAAGATCATGTTGTCCAGCCGGTAGTCGCCATGCACCAGCGAGACCCGGCCGTCGTCGGCCGGCATATGCGTCTCCAGCCAGGCGGTCAGCCGGTCCATGTCGGTGATCTCTTCCGTTTCGGAGGCGCGGTACTGGCTGGTCCAGCGCGCGAACTGGCGCTCGAAATAGCTGCCGGGCTTGCCGAAATCGCCAAGCCCCACGGCCTCGATATCGACGTCGTGCAGGGCGGCGAGCGTCGCGTTCATGGCGTCGTAGACAGCAGCACGCTCGCCATTGCCGGATGCGTCGGGCAGCGACGGATCCCAGAAGATGCGGCCATCGAGGAACTCCATGACATAGAACATGCGGCCGATCGGCGAGTCTTCGCCGGACAGATGCAGCATGCGCGGCACCGGCACGGCGGTGCCGGCAAGCGCCTGCATGACCCGGAACTCGCGGTCGACCTGATGCGCTGACTTCAGCAACTGTCCAGGCGGTTTGGCGCGCAGCACGTAGCGGTCGCTGGCGGCGGTCAGCAGATAGGTCGGATTCGACTGTCCTGACTTGAACTTCTCGACTGCCGAAAGCCCGGCAAAACCTGGGATATGCGCTTCGAGGTAGAGCGTGAGCGCCGCCTTGTCGAGCGCAGGCGCCGCCTTATCGAGCGCAGGCGCCGACTTATCTGAGGTGTTGGCGTCGCCGCTCATGCGGTCTCGGGCTGGCGCTCGATCAGCGTCAGGGTCAGCCAGCGCGCGGTCAGCGCCGGCTTCTTCGATCCTTCGATCTCGATGGTCACGTCATGCGCCGTCTGGACCCAGCCGGAAGGCCGCACCTTGACGTCGGCCAGCACGAAGTGCGTGCGGATGCGCGAGCCGGTCTTGACCGGCGCCAGGAAGCGCAGCGTGTCGAAGCCGTGGTTGACGCCCATCTTGGTGTTCTCGATCGGCGGCATGGTTTCGAAGGTCATGGCCGACAGCAGCGACAGCGACAGGAAGCCATGCGCGATGGTGCCGCCGAACGGCGTCTCACGCGCGGCGCGCTCCGGATCGCAATGGATGAACTGGTGGTCGTCGGTGGCGTCGGCGAACTGGTCGATCATGCGCTGCGTCACCGTGCGCCAGGGCGACACGCCGACTTCCTTGCCGACGCTGGCCAGAAGCGTATCGAGACTGATCGGTTCCACGCTGATGTCCTCCGCACCCCCGCCCGGATAATGAGCGTATCATTCCTTGAACAATGTCATTCCATGCTGCACCGACTGGCCGCCGTCGATCGGCAGGATGGCGCCGGTGACATAGCTGCCGGCGCGGCTGCACAAATAGAGCGTTGCGCCGGCAATGTCATCCGCCACGCCAATGCGGCCGAGCGGAACATGGTTGCCGACATGTCTCGCCTGCTCCTTCGTGGCGGTGGCAAAGGCCGTCATCCGGCTCTGGAAAGGGCCGGGGGCAAAGGCGTTGACGGTGATGCGGCGGGCGGCGAACTCGATCGCCAGCGTGCGCGTCAGATGATGCACGGCGGCCTTCGACGCGGTGTAGGAATAGGCGTCGTCGGCCAACGGCTGGGTGCCCATCACCGAGCCCAGGTTGATGACGCGGGCAGGATCCTCGTCACTTGCGGCGGCGTCGAGCAGCGGCAGAAGCTCGCGCGTCAGGTGGAAGACGGCGGTGACGTTGACGCCGAACACCTTGGCCCAGGCGTGATAGGGAAACTCCTCCAGCGGCGCGCCCCAGGAAATGCCGGCATTGTTGACCAGGATGTGCAGCCTGTCCGTGCGCACCTTCACCTCGGCGACCAGAGCGGCGATGCCCGCTTCGCTGGACACGTCGCCGGCAAAGCCCTCGGCCCGGCCGTCGCCGCCGAGCGCGTTGAGTTCGCTGGCGACGCGCACGCAGTCCTCGCCCTTGCGCGAGGCGATCATCACGGTGGCGCCGGCTCGCACCAGGCCGGTCGCGACCATGCGGCCGACGCCGGTCGCCGCACCGGTCACCAGCGCTGTCTTGCCAGCGACCGAGAACAGCTTGTCCAGATAGCTCATCCCATTTCCTCCCACGCGCCTCGTCCCGGCCGGAACCAAAGGACTCGCGTTGACAAGGCTAGCCGAAGTACGGTCATCCTTGCCACGGGTAAAGATGCATCTGCGAAAGGGCCAGAACCGATGGCGGACATGAATCTCGGCATGACCGAGCGGCTGAAGCCGATCCATCAGCGCGTGGCCGCGATGGTGCGTGACGAGATCGCGCCGCTCGGCGAGGAGTTTCTGGCCGAGGTCGGCAGGAATGGCGACCGCTGGGCCTATACGGCCAGGCAGACCGAGATCCTCGAAGGACTGAAGAAGACGGCGCGGGAGCGCGGGTTGTGGAATTTCTGGCTCACCGATTCCAAGCGCGGATATGGCCTTTCGACGGTCGAATACGCCTATTTGGCCGAGGAGATGGGCAAGGCGCATCTCGGCGCCGAGACCTTCAACTGTTCGGCGCCCGACACCGGCAACATGGAGGTGCTGGAGCGCTACGGCTCGGAAGAGCACAAGCGGGAATGGCTGGAGCCGCTGCTCGAGGGAAAAATTCGCTCGGCCTATCTGATGACGGAGCCGGACGTCGCCTCATCGGACGCCACCAACATCTCGATGCGCTGCGAGCGGCGCGGCGGCGACTATGTGCTCAACGGCGAGAAATGGTGGGCATCGGGCGCCGGCGACCCGCGTTGCGCCATCTACATCGTCATGGCCCGGACCGGATCCAACGAGGAACCGCAGCATAGCCGGCATTCGATGATCCTGGTGCCTTCCGACAGCAAGGGCATCACCAGGCTGCGGCCGATGCAGGTCTATGGCGACGACGATGCGCCGCATGGCCATATGCATCTGCGGTTCGAGGATGTGCGGGTGCCGGCGGCGAACCTGATCCTCGGCGAGGGCAGGGGGTTCGAGATCGCGCAAGGGAGGCTGGGGCCGGGCCGTATACATCACTGCATGCGCGCCATCGGCCAGGCCGAGATGGCGCTTGAGATGCTGTGCCGGCGCTCGGTGCGGCGCGAGGCCTTCGGCCAGTCGCTGGCCAAGCTCGGCGCCAATTTCGACATCATCGCCGAGTGCCGGATGGAGATCGAGATGGCGAGGCTTCTCTGTCTCAAGGCGGCGTGGATGATCGACCAGGGCGATGCGCGCGCCGCCGCGCCCTGGATCAGCCAGATCAAGGTGGTAGCACCCCGCGTCGCGCTGAAAGTCACCGACGAGGCGGTGCAGATGTTCGGCGCGCAAGGCATCAGCCAGGACACGCCGCTCGCCCGCTCGTGGACGCATCTGAGAACATTGCGGCTAGCCGATGGGCCGGACGCCGTGCACCGGCGGCAGGTGGCGCGCGCCGAACTCAGGAAATACACCCAGGAAAAGGTCTGACCGCCATGGCGCTTGCGTCGGAAATGAAGGCCTTGCTGCTCGTCGGCGACGGCTACACCAAGACACCTTCGGCCGGCGCGCTGGAGGCGATGGAGCCTTATCTCCGGCCGGGCAGCATCGCCGTGCCCGAACCCGGCCCGACACAGGCGCTGATCAAGGTCGGCCTCGCCTCGATCAACCCGTCCGATATCGCCTTCATCAAGGGCCAATACGGCCAGCCGCGCGTGAAGGGGCGGCCGGCAGGCTTCGAGGGCGTCGGCATCGTTGTCGCCACCGGCAATGACCCGTATGCCAAGAGCCTGGAGGGAAAGCGCGTCGCCTTCGCCACCGGCGTATCGAACTGGGGCTCGTGGGCCGATTATGCCGTGGCGGAGGCTGCGTCCTGCATTCCGTTGCTCGACACGGTTCGCGACGAGGACGCTGCGGCGATGATCGTCAATCCGCTGACCGCTTTAGCCATGTTCGACATCGTCAAGCAGGAAGGCGAGAGAGCCTTCATCATGACCGCAGGCGCCAGCCAGCTCTGCAAGCTGATCATCGGCCTGGCGAAGGAGGAAGGTTTCCGGCCAATCGTCACCGTGCGCCGCGACGAGCAGATTTCTTTGTTGAAGGACCTTGGCGCCGCCCATGTGCTCAACGAAAAGGCGGCGGATTTCGAAGCTGCGCTGCGCGAAGTGATGAAGGCCGAGCAGCCGCGTATCTTCCTGGACGCGGTGACCGGACCGCTGGCCTCGGCCATCTTCTACGCCATGCCGAAGCGCTCGCGCTGGATCGTCTATGGAAGGCTCGACGCCGAGCCGACGGTGATCCGCGAGCCCGGCCAGTTGATCTTCCAGCACAAGCGCGTCGAAGGCTTCTGGCTGGCCGAGTGGATGCGGGCGTTTCGTGACCGGCTCGGCCCGGCGGTGCTGGAGGCGCAAAAGCGCTTTTCCGACGGACGCTGGTCGACCGACGTGACGGCGGTGGTGCCGCTGGAGGAAGCTATGGCCAGGCTGCCGGCCGAGTTGGCCAAGCCGAACGGCAAGGTGTTCATAAGGCCTTAAAGCGCGTCGCGTTGAAACGGATTCGGGCGACGCGCTTTAAATTCTTGTTTTTATGCATGTCGCGCAAAACGGCTGCGCACTTTTGCGCGACATGCATTAGGCCAACACCTGTTCACCGTAGGCTCTCCAGGTCGCGGATGCGCTTGGCGCCGGCGGCTTCGAGCTGTCTCGTGACGGCACCGATCAGCGTTTCGGCGACGACGAAGAGCGCGGCCGACGAATCCCAGGCCGACGGCACGGCGGTACGCCCGGCAATCACATGGCGGGCGAAGCGGGCGATCGGCGAGAGCCACTGGTCGGTGAACAGCACGATCTGCACACCGCGCTGATGCGCTTTTTCGGCAAAGCGGACCAGGCTTTCCTGGTAGCGCCTGATGTCGAAGATCACCAGCACGTCGCGCTTGCCCATGTCGATCAGCCGGTCGCGCCAGATGCTCTCCTGGCCGGCGAGGTGGTAGACATCCGGCTGGATGATGGCGAGATGGGCGGCCATGTAGCGCGCCAGCGGGTCGGTGAAGCGGCCGCCGATCAGAAAGGTCTTGCCGCGCCGCTCGGCAAGCCTGGTGGCGATGTCGGCCAGTTGCTTGTCGGAGAGGTGCCGGAATGTCTCGCGCATGTTTTCCAGCGTCGCCTCCAGCATCGGCGAAACCGCGCCGCCCTTGGCGGGCGACGCCGGGTTGAGCGTGCGCGAAGCAGGCGACTGCAATTGCGCCGCCAGCTCATCCTGCAGCGCCGACTGGAATTCGGGATAGTTCTGAAAGCCCAGTCTCGCGACGAAACGCAGGATCGTTGGCGAGGACACGCCGGCCGCGGCGGAGAACTCGGCGACCGTCTTCAGCCCGGTCAGCGGATAGTTGGCGATCAGCGTCTGCGCGGCGCGTCGCTCGCCGGCGGGCATTTTCCCGATGCGGTCCGAGATCAGTTCGGCAATGCTGGAAATCATGGTTTTCCCCCGCCCGTTGACCCGGTCGACGCCGTTTTCGGAATTGGCGTTTGACAAAGCCGGGCAAACTGTATGAAATCATCCACAGGGACGCAATGAGGCAAAATACGTAACATAAGATACAGCGCTCCCCAGGGGACGGCAGTATGGAGAAAGCACGGCACGCCAGCCTTGCACCGTCGGAGACCGTGAGGGTGACCAACCCTGGCGGCTCCAGCCCCTTCGTCTTCACCTGCGACCACGCCTCGAACTTCCTGCCCGCCGAATTCGGCACGCTCGGCCTGCCCGTCGAGGATCTCTCCCGCCACATCGCCTGGGATCCCGGCGCGCTGCCCGTCGCCGGCCGGATGGCCGAGGCGCTCGATGCCGCGCTGGTCGAGACCTGCGTCTCGCGCCTCGTCATCGACTGCAACCGGCCGCTCGACGCGCCGGACCTCGTGCCGCCGGTCAGCGAAACGACGGCCATCCCGGGCAATACCGGTCTTTCCGAAAAGCAGCGCGCAGCGCGGGTCGACCTGGCGTGGCGTCCGTTCCATGACACGGTTGCACAAATCATTGAGGGACGGCTGGCGCGCGGCCAGGAGACGCGCCTGGTATCGGTGCACTCCTTCACGCCGGTCTACAAGGGCAGAAGCCGGCCCTGGCATATCGGCATCATCCATGATGACGACCGCAGGCTGGCGGCGCCGCTGATATCGGCGCTCAAGCGGCTCTCCGGCGTCACCGTCGGCGTCAACGAACCCTATTCGCCGGCCGACCGCGTCTATTTCACGCTGGAACGGCACGCGCGCTCGCGCGGCCTAGCCTGCGCGATGATTGAAATCCGCAACGACGAGATCTCCGGCGAGACCGGGCAGCGGAAATGGGCGGATCTGCTCACAGGCATATTTTCGAATCTGGAGCCCGAGGAGGCCAGGGGCTCCCGACAACGCGTAATGGGAAAGTCAGTACAGTCGGCCAGCTAAGAACCAACAGGGGACTTCCAAATGACGACAAACGACTATACCGAAGTCGATAAGGCGGAGGACATAAAGGTCCTCCACAGCATGGGCTACGCCCAGGAACTGGAGCGACGCCTCAGCCGCTTCTCGAATTTCGCGGTTTCCTTCTCGATCATCTGCATTCTGTCCGGCGGCATCAATTCGCTGGCGCAGGCAACGTCGGGCGCCGGCGGCATCGGTGTCGGCATCGGCTGGCTGGTCGGCTGCTTCATCTCGCTCACCTTCGCGGTCGCCATGTCGCAGATCAGCTCGGCCTATCCGACGGCCGGCGGCCTCTATCACTGGGGCTCGATCCTCGGCAATCGCGGCACCGGCTGGGTGACGGCCTGGCTCAACCTGCTCGGCCTGATCACCGTGCTCGGCGCTATCAATGTCGGCACCTGGACCTTCTTCCTCGGCGCCTTCGGACCTGCGCTCGGGATCGAGGGCACGCTGACCAACCAGATGATCTTCCTGGTCATCATCACCGGCGCCCAGGCGCTGATCAACCATCTCGGCATCAAGTTGACGGCAAAGCTGACAGACTTCTCCGGCTACCTCATCTTCTTCGGCTCGATCCTGATCGCGGTGGTCTGCCTGCTCTCCGCCGAGACCTGGGATTTCAGCCGTCTCTTCACCTTCCACAACTACTCCGGCGACGCCGGCGCGGGTGTGTGGCCATCGGTGTCGAACGCTTGGGTATTCGCGCTCGGTCTGCTGCTGCCGATCTACACCATCACCGGCTACGACGCCTCGGCGCATACCTCGGAGGAAACCATCAAGGCGGCCTCGTCGGTGCCGCGCGCGATGGTCATGTCGGTCATCTGGTCGACGCTGTTCGGCTATCTGTTCCTGGTTGCCTTCGTGCTGATGATCCCGAACATGGACGACGCGGCCAAGCAGGGCTGGAACGTGTTCTTCTGGGCCTTCGATCAGCGCGTCAGCCCCGGCGTCAAGGAATTCATCTACCTCGTCGTCTTCCTCGCGCAGCTCTTGTGCGGCCTTGCCACCGTCACCTCCGCCTCGCGCATGATTTTCGCCTTCTCGCGCGACGGCGGCCTGCCGGGCTCGTCGGCGCTCGCCAAGGTGAGCCCGACCCACCGCACGCCGGTGGCGGCGATCTGGACGGCGTCGATCCTGTCGGTGCTGTTCGTCTGGGGCTCATCGGTGGTTTCGGTTGCCGGCACTTCGGCCTACACCATCGTGGTGTCCTGCACCGTCATCTTCCTGTTCCTCTCCTTCATCGTGCCGATCGTGCTCGGCATGCTAGCCTGGGGAACGCCGAAGTGGGACAAGATGGGGCCGTGGAACATGGGCCGCGGCATCTTCATGCTGTTTGGCTTCCTGTCGATCGTGTCGATGATCCTGATCTTCGTCATCGGCATCCAGCCGCCGAACGACTGGGCGCTCTACATCACCGTCGGCTTCTTCATCCTGACGGCGATCGTCTGGTTCGCCTTCGAGCGTAACCGCTTCCAGGGTCCGCCGCTGGGCGACATCATCGCGGCGCGCCAGGCAGCGATCAAGGCGGCGGAGCAGGCGGTCGGCGAAACCGGCCACTGATATCAGCGTCATGGCCATGGCCGGCACCGTGCCGGCCATGGTTCCTCCCTTTCAATCGACAAGTGTTGGAGCGCCAAAGGAATGGCCGGGGATTTCTCGTTCGATCAGTTGAAGGAAGCGGTCTCGAAGGGCGAGATCGACACCGTGCTGGCCTGCATCGTCGACATGCAGGGCCGGCTGGCGGGAAAGCGCTTCCTGGCCCAGTATTTCGTCGATTCAGCGCATGGCGAGACGCATGGCTGCAATTATCTGTTGGCCTGCGACATCGATATGGAGCCGGTGCCCGGATATAAGGCGGCGAGCTGGTCGAAGGGCTATGGCGACTTCGTCATGAAGCCCGACCTTTCGACGCTGCGGCGCATCCCCTGGCTGGAAAAGACGGCGCTGGTCATCTGCGACGTGCTCGACCACCATAACCATGACGACCTCGCTCACTCGCCGCGCGCCATCCTGAAGAAGCAGGTCAAGCGCCTCAAGGAGCGTGGCTATATCGGCTACTTCGCCTCCGAGCTCGAATTCTACCTGTTCAACGAGACCTACGATTCGGCCCGCAAGAAGCACTGGCAGGGCCTCGATTCCGCTTCGCCCTATATCGGCGACTACCAGATCGGCATCACCACCAAGGAAGAAGGCGTCATGCGCCGGCTTCGCAACGAGATGGAGGCGGCCGGCATCCCGATCGAGAATTCCAAGGGCGAGTGGGGCCCGGGCCAGGAAGAGATCAATGTGCGCTATGCCGAGGCGCTCGAGATGGCCGACCGCCACGTCATCCTGAAGAACGGCGCCAAGGAGATCGCCGATTCCGAAGGCAAGGCCATCTCCTTCATGGCCAAGTACAATTACGGACTGGCCGGCAATTCCAGCCACATCCACAATTCGCTGTGGAGCGCCGACGGCAAGACGCCGCTGTTCTTCGACAAAAACGCGGAGTGGACGCTGTCGAGCCTCGGCCAGCAATGGGCGGCCGGCCAGCTCAAATACGCCAAGGAGTTCACCTGGTTCCTTGCGCCCTACATCAACTCCTACAAGCGCTTCCAGGCAGGTACCTTCGCGCCGACCAAGATCATGTGGAGCGAGGACAACCGCACCGCGGGCTTCCGCCTCTGCGGCGAGGGCACCAAGGGCATCCGCATGGAGTGCCGCATCGGCGGCGCCGACCTCAATCCCTATCTCGCCTTCGCGGCGCTGATCGCGTCCGGCCTTGCCGGCATCGACGAGAAGCTGGAACTGCAGAAGCCGTTCGTCGGCGATGCCTATCAGGCCTCGCAACTGCCCGAAATCCCGAAGACGCTGCGGGACGCCACCGAGACGCTGGCGACCTCCGCTATGCTGAAGCAGGCCTTCGGCGAGGACGTGGTCGAGCACTACGTGCACACCGCCCGCTGGGAGCAGTTCGAATACGACCGCCGCATCACGGATTGGGAACTGCACCGAGGCTTCGAGCGATATTGACGATGTTGCTATTTTCGCAATATGTTGCGATTATAGTACCGCAACATGGAGGCGACGTTGTCGGAAGGCAGAGATGGTGTCGACAAGACATGGTTCGTGAACAAGATGAAGGAGCGCAATCTGACGGTGCGCAGCATGGCCGGCCGTATGGGCATGCACTACAGCGCGCTGTCGCGAACCCTCAGCGGCGAACGGCGTATGCAAGTCGATGAGATACGCAAGATTGCTGAAATTTTCGATCAGCCGGTGAGCGAGATATTGGTCCATCTGGGTTCCTCAGGCGCCCCGGTGGACGCCAAGCCTCGCGCCGCGCAGGAAAGCAGGCCGGGTTTCGCGGAGGGGCATATGGATTTCAACGATACTGACGCGAACGAAGACTATATCGTGCCGCCTCCGGGTGCAGACCCTTTGTTTGGGTGCATGGCCGGAACGCTGAAGCTGCTTCCCGATGTTGACTACACCGCCCCCGCGGATCCCGACTGGGGCAAAGTGTATGACAGATGACGGGTTGCTGCTTGATACATGCTTCGTGCTTTGGTCGTCGGCGCGGCAGCCGGTCACGAGAACGGCGATTGAAGCGGTGAACCGCGCGCGAAAAAATACCGGTGTGATCGCTGTCTCGGTCATGTCAGCGTGGGAAATCGGAATGCTGGTCTCGAAAGGCAGGCTGCCCTCCATCAGGACTCCGGAGCGCTGGTTCGAAGAGTTCGTCGAGGCGGCGGCCGTTACAGTGGAAGGCGTCACTGCGCGCATTCTTGTTGCTGCGTCCCATCTTCCAGGCGCCATCCACAACGATCCCGTCGACCGGATACTCATCGCCACTGCAAGAGAGCGCGATTTGACAATCATAACGCGAGATCGGGCCATTCTGGCTTATGCCGCCCAGGGCCACGTTCGCGCGATCGCCTGCTAAGACACAACCGGAGACGTTTAATTGGAAACCGTAAAACTCAAATCCCCCATCGACGGCTCGATCTATGCCGAGCGGCCGGTCGCGAGCGACCAGGCGATCAACGCAGCGGTCGAGCGCGCCAAGGCGGCGCAGGAGAAGTGGGCCGAGACGCCGGTCGTCGAGCGCGGCAAATACATGCTGGCGATGCTTGAGGCACTGGTTGCGATGACTGACGAGATCGTGCCGGAGATCGCCTGGCAGATGGGACGGCCGGTGCGCTATGGCGGCGAGTTCGGCGGCGTCAAGGAACGCACCAACTACATGGTCGAGATCGCGGAAGCCGCGTTGAAGCCGGTCATGGCCTCCAATCCGAAGGAGGGCTTCCGCCGCTATGTGAAGAAGGTGCCGCTCGGCGTCGTGCTGGTGATCGCGCCCTGGAACTATCCCTATCTCACAGCGGTCAACACCATCGTGCCCGCGCTGATGGCCGGCAGCGCCGTGATCTTGAAGCATGCGGCGCAGACGCTGCTGGTCGGCGACCGCTTCCAACAGGCCTTCGACAAGGCCGGCCTGCCCAAGGGCCTGTTCCAGAATCTGGTAATGAACCACAGCCAGACCGAGCGGCTGCTCGGCTCAGGCAAGATCGACCATGTCAACTTCACCGGCTCGGTCGGCGGCGGCCGCGCCATCGAGAAGGCTGCGGCCGGCACCTTCATGACGCTCGGCCTCGAGCTCGGCGGCAAGGACCCCGCCTATGTGCTGCCCGACGCCAAGATGGACCATGCTGTCGCCAACCTGGTCGACGGTGCCTTCTACAATTCCGGCCAGTGCTGCTGCGGCATCGAGCGCGTCTATGTGCACGAGAAGGTCTATGACGAATTCGTCGAGGGCTTCATCGCGGAAACGAAGAACTACGTCGTCGGCAACCCGCTGGATCAGGCCACCACGATGGGGCCGATGGCGCAGGCGCGCTTCGCCGACCTGATCCGCGAGCAGAAGGCCGAGGCGCTGCGCAAGGGCGCCAAGGCGCACATCAACATGAAGATCGAGAACGACAGAGCGGGTTCGCCCTATCTGGCACCGGAAGTGCTGACCGAGGTCGACCACCAGATGAGCGTCATGCGCGAGGAAAGTTTTGGACCGATCGTCGGCATCATGAAGGTGCGCAACGACGAGGAGGCGATCGCGCTGATGAACGACAGCCCCTACGGGCTGACGGCCTCGATCTGGACGCGCGACACCGAGCGCGCGGTGGCGATCGGCGATCGCGTCGAGACCGGCACCGTGTTCATGAACCGCTGCGACTATCTCGATCCGGCGCTGGTCTGGACCGGCGTCAAGGATACCGGCAAGGGCGCCGCGCTCTCGGCCATCGGCTACGACAATCTGACCCGGCCGAAATCCTACCACCTGCGTGAAGCGATCTGATTTTTCGAAAGACAATCCATGTCCAAGCTCATTTCCAAATGGAACTACCCCACCACCGTCCGCTTCGGCGCCGGCCGCATCAGGGAATTGCCGGATGCGCTGGCGGCGGCAGGCATCAAGCGGCCGCTGTTCGTCACCGATCCTGGCCTGGCGAAACTTCCGGTCGTCGCCTCCACGCTAAAAATCCTCGACGACGCCAAGGTCCCCTATGGCGTGTTTTCCGAGGTGAAGCCGAACCCCGTCGAGTCCAACCTCACCGCCGGCATCGCGGTGTTCAAGAAGGGCAAGCATGACGGCGTCATCGCCTTCGGCGGCGGCTCGGCGCTCGACCTCGGCAAGCTGATCGCCTTCCAGGCCGGACAGACGCGCCCGGTGTGGGATTTCGAGGACATCGGCGACTGGTGGACCAGAGCCAATTCCGACGCGATCGCGCCGATCATCGCGGTGCCGACGACGGCGGGCACCGGGTCCGAGGTGGGGCGTGCGGGCGTCATCACCAACGAGGCGACCCACACCAAGAAGGTCATCTTCCATCCGAAACTTTTGCCGGCGATCGTGATTGCCGATCCGGAACTATCGGTCGGCATGCCGCCGTTCATCACCGCCGGCACCGGCATGGATGCGCTCGCCCACTGCCTCGAAGCCTATTGCGCGCCGGGCTATCATCCGATGGCCGACGGCATCGCGGTGGAAGGCATCCGCCTGGTGTTCGAGAACCTGCCCAAGGCCTTCGCCAACGGCAAGGATCTGACCGCCCGCGCCCATATGATGAGCGCCGCGGCGATGGGCGCGGCCGCCTTCCAAAAGGGGCTGGGGGCCATCCACTCGCTGTCGCATCCGATCGGCGCGCTCTATGACACCCACCACGGCATGACCAACGCCGTGTTCATGCCCTATGTGCTCGCCTTCAACCGCGAGGCGATCGAGGACCGCATTGCGCGGCTCGCCGCCTATTGCGGCATTAAGGGCGGCTCCGAGGGTTTCGCCAAGGCGATCATCAAGCTGCGCAAGGAACTCAAGGTGCCGCACGCGCTGCCCGGCCTGATCAAGGACCTCGATATGGACAAGAAGCGCAAGGCGCTAATCGCCGACATGGCGGTGGTCGACCCGACGGCTGGCGGCAACCCGGTCAAGCTCACCAAGAAGGCGGCGCTGACGCTGCTCGATAATGCCATCGCCGGGTCGGTGTGAAGTGGGTACCGACGGTGAAAGTTGATCTGGAAACGAGGGGAAAGGAAGGGGAACAGGGCAAGGGACAAGTCGGATAATGGTTAGCCGGAAAAAGAGTCGCGAGGCGATTGCTACAACCGGTTAAAAAGAGTTTACTTTTTCGTACTGCGGGGTGCCGGTTTCACAAAGGTTTCATCTGGCTGTCACACGAAAACGATACCGCATCGCAGGCGTCCAATGGCGTCAGTTCAACGGAGAGAACAAATGTTGAAATTCACGGGGAAAGTGCTTTCCCTTTCGGCCGCGACGCTCTTCGCGTCGACGGTGATTTCGTCCGCGGCTTCGCTGGACGATCTCGCCAAGGCGGCCAAGGCGGAGGGCGAACTCACGGTCATCGCGCTGCCGCATGACTGGTGCGGCTACGGCGCCGTCATCGATGGCTTCAAGGCGAAGTATCCGGACATCAAGATCAATGAGCTCAACCCCGACGCCGGTTCGGGCGACGAGGTCGAGGCGATCAAGGCCAACAAGGACAACAAAGGCCCGCAGGCGCCCGACGTCATCGACGTCGGCCTGTCGTTCGGCCCGTCCGCCAAGAAGGACGGCCTGATCCAGGCTTACAAAGTGTCGACCTGGGATTCGATCCCGGACAGCGCCAAGGATGCCGAAGGCTACTGGACCGGCGACTATTACGGCGTGCTATCCTTCCTGGTGAACAAGGATCTCGTGAAGGAAGCGCCGGCTGACTGGGCCGACCTTTTGAAGTCGGACTATGCCAACACCGTCGCGCTCGCCGGTGATCCGCGTGCCTCGAACCAGGCCATCCAAGCGGTCTACGCCGCCGGCCTTTCCGGCGGCGCGGCCGCGGGCGATGCTGCCGGCACCGCCGGCCTCGATTTCTTCAAGAAGCTCAACGCCGCCGGCAATTTCGTGCCGGTCATCGGCAAGCCGGCGACGCTGGCCCAGGGCCAGACCCCGATCCTGGTCACCTGGGACTACAATGCGCTTGCCGGCCGCGACACGCTGAAGGGCAACCCGCCGGTGGATGTCGTCGTGCCGAAGACCGGCGTCGTCGCCGGCGTCTACGTGCAGGCTATCAGCGCCTATGCGCCGCATCCGAACGCCGCCAAGCTCTGGCTCGAGTATCTCTACTCCGACGAGGGCCAGATCGGCTGGCTGAAGGGCTATTGCCATCCGATCCGCTTTAACGACCTCGCCAAGAAGGGCAAGCTGCCGGCCGACGTGATGGCCAAGCTGCCGCCGGCTGAAGCTTACGCGTCGGCCGTCTTCCCGACGCTCGACGAGCAGGGCAAGGCGAAGGAAGCGATCACCAAGAACTGGGACGCCGTTGTTGGCGCCAACGTCAAGTAAGTTGTAGAAATGTCCGGGCGGCCTCGAGGCCGCCCGGAACCCTTCGAAGACGGTAGCCGGCGCATGACCGACCTCTCGCTCTCCAATCAAGCCATCGCGGGAAAGACCGCGCCGCCCAGCGAGGCGCGCGCGTTGCGGCTGCCGACGCAATGGATCGGCGTCGCGCCCTTCTTCATCTTCGCCGTCATGTTCCTGATCCTGCCTACGCTCTACCTGATGCTGGGCGCGTTCCAGAACGAGGCGGGCGAGTTCACGCTTGAAAATCTCATCGCTCTGTCGGAGCCAAATATCGTTGCCGCCTACTGGATCTCGATCAAGGTCAGCCTGGCTTCGGCGCTGATCGGAGCGTTTGCCGGCCTCGCCATCGCCGTCGCAATCGTGCGCGGGGGCCTGCCCAACTGGATCAGGTCGGCCACACTCACCTTTTCCGGGGTGGCGTCGAATTTCGCCGGGGTCCCCCTGGCCTTTGCCTTCCTCGCCACGCTTGGCCGCCTCGGTCTTGCCACGGTCATTCTGAACACCTTGTTTGGGCTCAACATCTACGCGCACGGTTTCAACATCCTGTCGTTCTGGGGCCTGACGCTGACCTATGTCTATTTCCAGATCCCATTGATGGTGGTGATCATCGTGCCGGCGATCGATGGGCTGAAGAAGGAATGGGGCGAGGCGGCCGCGACGCTTGGCGCGACCACCGCCCAATATTGGCGCATGGTGGTCATCCCGGTGATCTGGCCGAGCTTCCTCGGCACCGTCATCCTGCTCTTCGCCAATGCTTTCGGAGCGATCGCCACTGCTTACGCGCTGACCGGCTCGTCGCTCAATATCGTGCCCATTCTGCTCTACGCGCAGATACGCGGGGACGTCCTTCACAATGCACATCTCGGCTATGCGATCGCCTTTGGGATGATCGTCATCACCGGCCTCGCCAATGTCTTCTACATCTGGTTCCGGACACGCTCGGAGAGGTGGCTGAAATGAAGACCGGACGCTTCTGGGCCTGGGTCGTTTTCATCCTTGGCGCGGCCTATTTCTTCATTCCGCTGATCGCGACCGTGGAATTTTCCATGCGCATGCGCCGCGGCGCCTATTCCTTCGACGCCTACCAGATCGTGCTGGGCGACGCCCGCTTCCAGGCCACTTTCATGTATTCAGTCGTCGCCGCCATCTTCACCATTGTCCTCGGCGTTCTGGTGGTGGTGCCGGCCGCTTACTGGATCCGGTTGCGCCTGCCGCAGATCAGGCCGCTCGTCGAGTTCATCACGCTGCTGCCGCTGGTCATTCCGGCGATCGTCATCGTCTTCGGCTACATTAGGATGTACGGCTCGAATTCGCCTTTGCCGTTCCTGGCTAACGATACCGCCACCAACGCCCTGCTGGTCATCGGCTATGCGACGCTGTCGCTGCCCTATATGTACCGGGCCGTCGACACCGGGCTTCGCACCATCGACGTGCGCACGCTGACGGAGGCAGCGCAGATCCTAGGCGCGGGCTGGGGCACGATCATCAGCCGGGTCATCCTGCCCAACGTGCTGATTGCCGTATTGTCGGGCGCGTTCCTGACCTTCGCGATCGTCATCGGCGAATTCACCATGGCCAGCCTGCTCAACCGTCCGGCCTTTGGGCCATATCTGCAGAACATCGGCGCCAACCGCGCCTATGAGCCGGCGGCGCTCGCCATTATCGCTTTTGCCATCACCTGGGGCTGCATGTCGCTGATCCAGATCCTTTCGCGTTTCGCGCCGAAATCGGCGAATCGCCCGAACTGAAAGTCAAAGCCATGGCTGAGCCGTTCCTCTCCATCCAGCACGTGCGAAAATCCTTCGGCGCCACGACAGTGGTCGAAGACTTCAATCTCGATGTCGAAAGCGGAGAATTCGTCTCTTTCCTCGGCCCGTCCGGCTGCGGCAAGACGACGGTGCTGCGCATGGTTGCCGGGTTCGAGGAGCCGTCGGCCGGCAAGATCGTCGTCGGAGGCAAGGACATCACCAGGCTGAAGCCCAACCAGCGCAATGTCGGCATGGTGTTCCAGGCCTATGCGCTGTTCCCGAATCTGACGGTGGCGCAGAACATTGCCTTTGGCCTGAAAGTGGCCGGCATGCCGAAGGCCGATGCCGACAAGCGCGTCGCCGAAATGCTCGACATCATCAAGCTGCCGCAGATGGGCGACCGCTATCCTTATCAGCTCTCCGGCGGTCAGCAGCAACGCATAGCGTTGGCGCGGGCGATCGCCCCGAAGCCCAAGCTGCTTCTGCTCGACGAGCCGCTGTCAGCGCTCGACGCCAAGGTGCGCATTTCGCTGCGCGAGGAAATCCGCTCGATCCAGAAGAAGCTCGGCATCACCACCATCTTCGTGACGCACGACCAGGAAGAGGCGCTGTCGATCTCGGACCGCATCGCGGTCATGTATGGCGGCAAGGCCGAGCAGGTCGGCACACCGTTCGAGATCTACAACCGGCCGGCGACCAAATTCGTCGCCAATTTCGTCGGCACGCTCAACGTGCTGGAAGGCAAGGTCACCGACGCCGCCTCGGGCAGGGTTCAGGTGAACACGCAGGAGGTCTCGCTCAAGGGCAAACTGAACGGCTCGAAGTCCGGCGACACGCTGTCGCTTGCGCTGCGGCCGGAAGCGATCTCGCTGGGCCGGCAGCCGGGCCACGACACCAGCCTGTCGGGCGAGATCGCCGAAGTGCATTTCCTCGGCTCGGTCATCCGCGTGCGCGTCGGCATCGGCGGCAACACGGTTTCGCTCGACACTTTCAACAACTCCGCGACGCCGCCGCCCGTCGTCGGCGAGAAGGCGGACATCTCCTTCTCGTCGGGCGACATGCTGGTGTTGCATTAAGGAGAGGTGAATGGTGAATGGTGAATGGTAGTCAGCGAAGAGAGCACTTTACGTGCTCGAATTCTTATGATGATGCCCCATTCACCATTCACTTTTTGCAGTGCCAAATGTCTGGTTCCATCGCTACGATAAGCCATGGCGCTGTTCGAAGTCACCTTGATCCTGCTTCTGATTGCCGTCGCGCTGACGGCGCTGTCACGCTGGCTGGAGGTGCCTTATCCCTCGCTCCTGGCCCTGGCCGGGGCGGGGCTTGCCTTCCTGCCCGGCGCACCGATAATCGAGATCGACCCGGAACTGGCGCTGGCGCTCTTCATCGCGCCGGTGCTTCTCGATGCCGCCTATGACACGTCGCTGCGCGACCTCAAGCGCTACCGGCTGTCGTTGGCGCTCTTGGCGCTCGGAGCCGTCGTCTTCACCACCGTGGTCGTCGCCTTCGTCGGCTGGAAGATGACTGGCCTGCCGGTCGCGGCGGCGATCGCGCTCGGCGCCATCGTCGCCCCGCCGGACGCCGTGGCGGCAAGCGCCGTGCTCAATCAGTTCAAGGTGCCGCACCGGCTCACCGCCATCCTGCAGGGCGAGAGCCTGCTCAACGACGCCACGGCGCTGTTGATCTACCGGATCGCAGTTTCGGCAGCGTTAGGCACTGTCATGTTGAGAGACGCTGTCCCCGTCGTGCTTTTGTCGACGATCGGCAGCGTCGCCGCCGGCTATCTGTTCGGCCGCATCTCCCTGTTGACACTGACGCGCATCGAGGATGCGGCAAGCGGCACGGTGGTGCAGTTCGCCGGAACGTTTGCCGTCTGGATCATCGCCGACAGGATCGGCCTCTCCGCCATCATCACCATCGTCGTCTATGCCATCACCATCGCGCGCACCGCACCGCGCCGTATGACTGCGAGGCGCCGCGTCAGCGCCTATTCGGTCTGGGAGTCGGCGGTGTTCGTGCTCAACGTGCTGGCTTTCGTGATAATGGGCCTGCAGGCACGGTCGATCGTCGGCCGGCTCTCCGGCGATGGGCAAGGCGATGCATTTCTCTTCGCGGCAACAGTGCTCGCCGTCGTCATCGTGGCGCGCCTCGTCTGGGTGCTGGCTTATGTCGCCATCATGAGACGATTTTCCCGCTTCGACAGCGGAGAGCAAAGGCGGGATGCGCCGACGTTTCGCGGCGCCGTGCTCGTCGGCTGGTGCGGCATGCGCGGGCTGGTGACGCTGGTCGCGGCCGTTGCCTTGCCGGCCGACTTTCCCGGCCGTGACCCGATCGTGCTTGCCGCCTTCGCGGTCGTGCTCGGCACGCTGGTGCTGCAAGGCATCAGCCTGAAACCACTGCTGCGCCGGCTCAATTTCGAGCGGGATACGACGATCGATCGCGAGGTGGCCCTGGCACGCGTCGCCATCATGCAGGCCGCGCTCGACGTGCTAAGCCGCAAGACGACAGCCGCGGCTGCGGTCGTACGAGAGCAGTACGAGGCTCAGCGCTCGATCGCGGAAAATCCGGAGGACGCCCAGGCTGCGACCGAATACGACCGGCTGCGCCTCTATGCCATCAACCGCCAGCGCGACACTCTGGAGGAGTTGCGCCGCAACGGCACGATCGGCGACGAGGCCTATCACCGGCTGGAAGAAGAGATCGACTGGGCCGAACTGGCCGCGTCGCCGGCGGGACGGTTCCAGCCGCTGACCACTTATTAAGGGGCAGTTCGGGGTACTGGCTGGACCATCCCGAGCGTCGTCGCGGTCCATTGCCACGCCATCGCCGAGACGCTACTGGCGTGGCCATATATTAAGCCGGTTCATCAATGAAGCTGATCAGCTACAACATTCAGTACGGCTATGGCATCGACGGGCGCTACGATCTCACGCGCTGCGCGAAGCTGATTGACGGAGCCGACATCATAGCCTTGCAGGAAGTGGAGCGGCACTGGCAGCGCAGCAATGCCGAAGATCAGCCGGAAATGCTCTCGCGGCTTCTGCCCGACTATCATTGGGTCTATGGTCCGGCATTCGACATGGACGCCAGCGAAAGGCGCGACGGCCGTGTCGTCAACCGCCGGCGGCAGTTCGGCACGATGGTGCTGTCGAAGCTGCCGATCGTCTGGTCGCGGCTGCATGCGCTGCCGCTGCGCCGCACGCTGAGGCCGCTCAACACCCGCAATGCGGCGCTGGAATGCATGATCCGCACGCCGGCGGGACCGGTGCGGGTCTTGTCGCTGCACCTTGCGCATATCGCTGCGGAGGAGCGGCTGGAGCAGATCGACTATCTGCTTGGCGAGCATCGGCGCGCGCCATCCGACGGTGGTCCGTGGAGCGGCGCCGACGATGAGGCGCAGCGCAACTGGAGCAATGGCGAGCCGGAGCCTGAAAGCCCGCTGGCCGCGATCTGGCTCGGCGATTTCAACATGGAACCGGGAAGCACCGAGTACCGACGCATCGTCGGCGGCACGCCCTATCACCGCGGAGCGGCCTATATCGACGGGTTCGTCGATGCCGCCGCTGTCGCCAGCGAGCCGGTGCCGGATTTCCACACGCATGAAAAGATCATCGATGGCAGGTTGGCGAAGCGCCGGCTCGATCATTGCTTCGTCGGCGGCATGCTGGCCGAGCGGGTGCGTAGGGTGAGCGCCGACATCGGCGAGGTCGCTTCCGACCATTTCCCGCTGAGGGTCGATATCGATCTGGAAACGCCAGGCATTGCCTCGGGCCTGGCGGGCGGGTGAACCGCGCATGACGCTGTTCGTTTTCCTCGCGGTGCTCACGGCGGCTGCCATGCATGCGATCTGGAACGCGCTGATCAAGGTGCATCTCGACCGCTTCCTGTCGATCACGCTGATGACGCTCGGCACGGGATTTGCCGCGCTCTTTGTCCTTCCCTTCGCCGAGGTGCCGAGGGCAGAAGTGTGGGCCTACATCGTCGCCTCGGTGGTCTTCCACATGGGTTATCGGACATTCCTGATCGGCGCCTACAAGGCTGGCGATTTCGCGCAGACCTATCCGCTGGCGCGCGGCACCGCACCGCTGCTGTCAGCGCTCGGCGGCATTTTCGTTGTCGGAGAGATGCCTGCGCCGCTCGCCCTCGTCGGGATCGCGCTGTTGTCGATCGGCACGCTGGTGATGTCGTTTCGCGGCGGCGCGCATCTGGAAAGGCTCAATCTGCGGGCCGTCGGCTTCGCGCTCGGCACGTCGATCTTCATCGCAAGCTACACGCTCTCCGATGGCATCGGCGCGCGGCTCTCGGCAACCGCGCAAAGCTATGCGGCCTGGGTGTTCGTCTGCGATGCGCTCTCAGCGCTGGTGCTGTGCGTCGCCTTCCGCGGGCCGCAGTCGCTGCCTGTGCTGGCGCGCGATTGGAAGGCGGGTCTTTTCACCGGCGTGCTCAGCGGCGCCGCCTACTGGATCGTCATGTGGGCGATGACCAAGGCGCCGATCGCCTCGGTCGCGTCGCTGCGCGAGACCTCGATCCTGTTCGCCATGCTGATCTCGGTGCTGGCGCTGGGCGAGAAGATGACGGCTTGGCGCGCCGCGGCCGCGCTCGGCATCGTCGCGGGCGTCGTCGCTCTCAGGCTGGGTTATTGCAATTCCTGGAAAAACCCTGTAACGGTTTTTCGTCAACCGAACACAGTCATAACCTCGCCGCGCTTCTCGGGGCTGAAGCGGATGACGACGATGATGCAGACGGCGACCACGCCGGCAAACAGCGCCAGCGCATGGCCGTAGCTGCTTCCGGGCGCTTCGGCGATGCCGGCCTGATACGGTCCGCCGTAGGAAGCGGCGAGGTTGCCGGCCTGATAAATGAAGCCGGGCAGTGTCGCGCGTACCGAACCGGGCGACAGTTCGTTGAGATGCACCGGGATGACACCCCAGGCGCCTTGCACCGCCACCTGCATGACAAAGGCGCCGATCGCCAGCATGAACGGCGTCGTCGTATAGGCCCAGAGCGGGATTGCCGGCAAAGCGATCACGCAGGCGAGCGTGATGGCGTTGATGCGGCCAATCTTCTCCGACAGGGCGCCGAATGCCAGGCCGCCGGCAATGGCACCGATATTGGCGACGACCGTAATCCAGCTCACCGTGTGCGGATCAAAGCCATGCTCTTTCTTCAGGAAGGTCGGGTAGAGGTCCTGCGTGCCGTGGCTGAAGAAATTGAAGAACATCATCAGCACCACCGCGTAGAGCGCGATGCCCCAATGCCTCCGCAGCGTTTCGAGAAGGCCCGGCCGCGCCTGGGCGCGGCTTTCGACGAAAGCCGGCGATTCCGGCACATGCGAGCGGATGAAGAGCACGATCAGCGCCGGCACGAAGCTGAGCAGGAACATGGCGCGCCAGCCGATGGTGAAGTCGCCGATCTTCTGTCCGTAGAACAGCCCGTACACCACCGCAGCCAGCAAATAGCCGGCGGGATAACCGCATTGCAGTATGCCCGAAACCATGCCGCGGGCGCCGGGCGGAATGGACTCCATGGCAAGCGAACTGCCCAGCCCCCATTCGCCGCCCATGGCTATCCCGAACAAGGCGCGCAGGGCCAGGAATATGCCGAGATTGGGCGCGAAAGCGGCGAGCGCGCCGATCACCGAATAGCTGACGATGTTCAGCATCAGCATGGGCTTGCGCCCATATTTGTCGGCAAGCATGCCGAAGACGAACGCACCGATGAAGCGCGTCGCGAGCGTCAGGAACAGAGCTTTGGAGACCGCCGGGACGTCGGTCTTGAATTCAGCGGCAATATCGACGAGCAGGAATGTCAGAAGGAAGAAATCAAAAGCATCGAGTGTCCAGCCAAGAAAAGATGCGACGACGGTCTTCTTCTGCTCTGCGGTGAGGCTCAAGGCGTTTCTCCTTTGCACCCCCAGGGGACGATATGTTCCATGCGGTGCAAAAGAGAACGGGTCGTTTGCCGGTTTTCGGTCAACCGGCGGTCACATTTCCGTAAACTCGAGGTCGAAGACCAGCAGCCCGTCGATGCCGCCGTCGAGCGCTGCGACCAGGCGGGCGCCGGCGCGCTGATGCGCTTCGTGAAGCAGATAGGCGTCGCGGGCGGCGGCATCGCGGAAGTCTATGGTGAAGCCATGCGTGAAGCCACGCGCGAAGGGCTCCGGGCTGACATTGGCGCTGAAATGGACGCCGCCCATGCCGTCGATGACGGAGCGCAGCGCTTCGAGATCGGCATGGATCGCGGTGCGCTCGGCGGCGGGGACATCGTCGCGGAAGCGGACAAGGACGCAGTGGCGGATCATCGTTCTTCCTTCAAGCCGCCCAGTTGCCCTTGAACACGGCCGGCGGCAGCGGTTCGCGGCCAAGGATCAGGTCGGCACCCTTTTCGCCGACCATGATCGTCGGCGCATTGGTGTTGGAAGAGGGGACACGTGGCATCACCGAGGCGTCGCAGACGCGCAGGCCTTCGATGCCGCGCAGCCTGAGGTCCGGCGAGACCACCGCCATTTCATCATGACCCATGCGGCAGGTGCCGACCGGATGGTGGTCGGTCTTCGAGGTTCGGCAGGCATAGTCGAAGAGGTCGGCGTCGCTTTGCAGGGCAGGGCCGGGCAGCACCTCGCGCAGCACATAGGGGGCAAGCGCCTTCTGGCGCATGACCTCGCGCGCCAGCCGCAGACCTTTGATCGACATGTCGCGGTCATACGAATCGGACCAGTAGTTCGGGTCGATCAGCGGGTGGTCGGTCGGATCGGCGCTTTTCAGCCGCACCGTGCCGCGTGAGCGCGGCCGCAGGAAGGCGGAGTTGAGCGTCACGCCGGGGTTCTTCAGCTTCTCGACGCCGGCCTCGATGCCGGAGCCGAGGCCGAGATGAAACTGTATGTCGGGCGAGGCGGCGGTCGGGTCGGCATACCAAAAGCCACCGGTCTCGAACAGGCTGGAGGCCACCGGTCCCTTCTTCAAAAGCAGATATTGCAGACCGGCCCATAGCGTGCGGTGCAGCTTGGCGTAGTTGTCATAAGTGTGGTCGCCAGTGCATTCGGCGATCACGAACAGGTCGAGATGGTCCTGCATGTTGGAGCCGACGCCCGGCAAGTCGTGGACAGCGGTCACGCCGACCGACTTCAGGTGATCGGCCGGTCCGATGCCGGACTGCATCAGGAGCTTCGGCGAGCCGATGGATCCCGAGGAGACGATCACCTCGCGTTCGGCGCGCAATATGGTCTTCTCGCCGCCCGGCTTGTCGACGATCTCGACGCCGATGGCGCGGCCCTTCTCGATGACGACGCGGGTGACGAGCACGTCGGTCCTGACCGTCAAGTTCTTGCGGGCGCGGATCGGCTTCAGATAGGCGACGGAAGCGGAGGAGCGCCGCGCGTCCTTCTGGGTGAGCTGGTAATAACCGACGCCCTCCTGGCTGGCGCCGTTGAAATCCGGGTTGAAAGGGATGCCCATCTCCTGGCCGGCGCGGAAATAGGCCTCGCAAATCGGCAGCGGCGAGATCGGGTTGGAGACGCCGAGCGGGCCCTGGTCGCCATGGAAATCATTGGCGAAGCGCTGATTGTTCTCGGCGCGCTTGAAATAGGGAAGCACGTCGCGATAGCCCCAGCCGGCGAGCCCTTCTTCCTTCTCCCAGGCGTCATAGTCGCGGGCATTGCCGCGCGTGTAGATCTGGGCGTTGATCGACGAGCCGCCGCCCACCACCTTGGCCTGGGTGTACCAGAAGACGCGGTCCTTCATGTTCTTCTGCGGCACGGTCGACCAGCCCCAGGAGGCGATGCCCTTGGTCATCTTGGCGAAACCCGCCGGCATGTGGATCAGCGGATGCCAATCCTTGCCGCCGGCTTCCAAAAGCAGCACCGAATGGGAAGGATCCTCGCTCAGCCGGTTGGCCAGCACGCAGCCGGCCGGACCGGCGCCAACAATGATATAGTCAGCCATTGTTCCACTCACTCACAAGCGAGGCACGGAAAGCGCGCCGTCGACATCGATCACCGATCCCGTCGAAAAGCCGAATTTGCCGGAGGCCAGCGCCGCAACCACCGCGCCGATATCGGCGGTTTCGCCCCAGCGTTTGGCCGGCACCAGGCCGCCATCGATCAGCGCGTCATATTTGGCCGAAACGCCCGCCGTCATGTCGGTGCGGATAATGCCCGGCCGCACCTCGAACACGCCGATGTTTTCGGGAGCGAGCCGCAGCGCCAGGTTCTTCACCCACATCGAAAGGCCGGCCTTGGACATGCAGTAATCCGCGCGCTCCGGCGAAGCCATGGTCGCGCTGACCGAGGTAATGGTGATGATCGATCTGGCAGAAACGGCAGGCGTCGCCAGCATCGCCTTGGCGACAGCCTGGCTGAGGAACACCGTGCCGCGCAGGTTGACGGCGATCACGCGATCGAAGTTCTCTGGCTTCAGCTCCAGGAGGTCGCCGCGCAGCACGGCGCCAATGCCGGCGTTGTTAACCAGGCAGTCGATGCTGCCGAAGGCATCGATTGCGGTCTCGACAAGTTCGGCGTGGCTGCCGAGATCGGCGATATCGCAGCGAGCGTAGGCGAACTTCGCGCCACGCGCGGCGATGTTCTCGGCAAGCCCATTGGCCGGCTTCTCGGCAAGGTCTGCGACGAGGATGTCGAAGCCGGCATCGGCCAGCGCCTCGGCGCAGGCAAGCCCGATGCCGCGTGCGCCGCCGGTGACGATGGCTGCCGGATGGGTCATGCCGCAAGCTCCGTCTTGCGGATGTGGTCGGCGACACGCAGCGCCTGGGCGGCGATCGACAGCGCCGGGTTGACCGCCGCCGAAGTCGGCAGGAAGCCGGCGTCGACGACGAACAGGTTATTGTGATCGTAGGCACGGCAGAACGGGTCGAGCGGCGCCGTCGCCGGATCGTTGCCCATTTTCACCGTTCCGCACTGGTGCGAGGGCGTGCGCTTGTCGAAGGGGCGCGACAGCACGAGCGGATAGCCGCAGGCGCGGAAATTCTCGCGCATCACCTTGGTCAGGCCATCCAGCGACTGCATGTTGGAACGACGCCACTGCATGACGATCTCCTTGCCGTCAACCATGATGCGGCTTTCGGGATCGGGCAGATCCTCGCACATCAGGTACCAGTCGACGGCGTGGCCGGCCATGAAATCGAGCGCGAATTTCGGCGCCAGCTTCACATTGGCCTTCAGCATGTTGCCGTCGATCTTGCCGAGCAACTGCACATTGCCGAGCGGCTTGCCACCCTTGCCGTCCGACAGATAATAGTCGTTGAGCATCAGCGTCTTCTGGTAGACGGCATCGTTGCGGCGGCGCGGGTCGATCGCGAGCATCGCGCTCGAATTGTGGTTCATGAAATTGCGCCCGACCTGGTCGGAGCTGTTGGCGAGGCCCTTGCCGCGCTTCTTTCCGGTATTGGGCAAAGGCGAGCGCAGCAGGATGACGGCGGAATTGACCGCGCCGGCCGCGAGGATAACCAGCTTCGGCGACAGCGTCTTTTGCGAACCGTTCCGTGTGTAGTGAATGGCGGCGATCGACTTGCCGTCGGGCGAGGCCTCGAGCCAGTCGACGTGGGCGCCGGTCTCGAGGCGGATGTTCTTGTCAGTGAGCGCCGCGGTCAGCGGTCCGGTCTGGGCGTCGATCTTGCCTTGGCCGGTGTTAGGGAAAGCATCCCAGCCGGTCTTGCCTTCCTTCAGCCAGGCTTCGATGTCGACGCCGAGCGGCAGCGAGGCCGGATGCAGGCCGAGGCTCTTCAGTTCGGCACGGGCGCGAGCGATCGCCGGCTCGTCCGGCACCGGCTTGAAGGCGTAGGGGATCGAGTGGAACGGCTCGGTCGGGTCCTCGCCAAGCGTGCCACGCACGCGAAAAAGCTGCTCGGCCTTCGAGTACCAGGGCTCGAACTCCTCATAGGAAAACGGCCAGGCCGGCGAGACGCCGCCGAAATGTTCGAGCTCGGAGAAATCCTCCTTGCGGTAGCGGATCAGCACGGCGCCGAAGAATTTGGAATTGCCGCCGACATAGTAGTAGTTGCCGGGATTGAAGGCGGCACCCCCGGCCTCGCGCCACATCTCCTTCGGCCGGTAATGCTCGTCGATGAAGATCGACCGCGTCGAGCGCGCATGCGGCGTCGCCGGCAGCGGCTCGCCGCGCTCCAGGATCACGATCGAGGCGTCGCTGCCGGCCAAGCCGGAGGCGATCGTGGCGCCGCCGATGCCGGAGCCGATGATGACGATATCCGGATTGGTCATGGTCTAAAAGTCTTTACATTGATGCATGTCGTTGCCCCAAAACCGGAGCCACTTTTGGGCGACATGCATCAGAGGATGCGCTTCTCGGTCGCCGGGTCGAAGAACACCGCCTTGCTCAAGTTGAAGGCCAGCGGCGTGCTGGTGCCGGGCTGGATCCTCGCGTCGGCGCGCAGCCGCGCCACCACGCCCTTGCCGCCGAGATTGGTGACCGCGAAAGTATCCGATCCCGCCGGCTCTACCACTTCGATGTGGCAGTCGGCGGTGGCGATCTCGGAACCATTGCGTTCCGCCCCTTCCGGGTCGGTCAGCGCTTCCGGGCGGACGCCGAAGATGACCGGCTTGTCCTTGAAGGCCGTAAGGCCGGCCGGCGCGCCGGGAAGCGACAGCGTGATCGGCTGGCGCGCCTCGCGATCGAGCACGACGGCCAACCCGCTGCCATTGGCGCCGATCTTGGCCGGGATCAAGTTCATCGCCGGCGAGCCCATGAAGTCGGCGACGAACACGTTGGTCGGGTTGTTGTAGACCTCCGCCGGCGTGCCGAACTGCTGCACCTCGCCGTCGCGCATGACGGCGATCTTGGTCGCGAGCGTCATCGCCTCGATCTGGTCGTGGGTGACGTAGACGATCGTCGTGCCGGTCGTGGCGTGCAGGCGCTTGATCTCGATGCGCATGTCGACGCGCAGCTTGGCATCGAGGTTGGAGAGCGGCTCGTCAAACAGGAAGAGCTTGGGATCGCGCACCAGCGCGCGTCCCATGGCGACGCGCTGGCGCTGGCCGCCGGAGAGCTGGCTAGGCTTGCGCTGCAGGAGGTGGCCGATCTGTAGGATCTTGGCCACCTTGTCGATCGCGGCTTGCCGTTCCGCCGCCGGCACGCCGCGCATCTCCATGCCGAAGGCGATGTTTCCCGCGACCGTCATGTTCGGATAGAGCGCGTAGCTCTGGAAGACCATGGCGATGTCGCGCTTCGAGGGATGCAGATCGTTGATAGCGCGTCCGTCGACGCGGATCTGGCCCTCGGTGATGTTTTCCAGGCCGGCGATGGTGTTGAGCAGCGTGGACTTGCCGCAGCCGGACGGACCGACCAGCACGAGGAAGCCGCCCTTTTCGAGCTCGACATTGATGCCCTTCAGGATCTCGACATTCCCGAAGCGCTTCTTCAGCCCATCAATTTCCAAAAAAGCCATGGTCGTTCCTTCAAGAAAGAGGGTCAGCCCTTGACCGCGCCCGCCATCAGCCCCCGCACGAAATAGCGGCCGGCGACGACGTAGACGATCAGGGTGGGGAGCGCGGCGATCATCGCCGCCGCCATGTTGACGTTGTATTCGACGACGCCGGTCGAGGTGTTGACGACATTGTTCAGCGCCACCGTCATCGGCATCACGTCGCCGGTGCCGGCATAAGCCGAGGCGAACAGGAAGTCGTTCCAGATGTTGGTGAACTGGTAGATGACGGTGACGACGAAGATCGGCATCGAGTTAGGCAGCATGATGCGGCGGAAGATCTGGAAGAAGGAGGCGCCGTCGACCTGCGCCGCCTTGATCAGTTCGGTCGGAAAGGCTTCGTAGTAGTTGCGGAAGAACAGCGTGGTGAAACCGAGGCCGTAGACCACATGGACGAAGACCAGGTTCACCGTCGAATTGCCGAGGCCGAAGTTGAACCCGGTCGCGTTCCGCAGGCTGGCGCCGAAGCGGCCGATGCTGCCGAGAATCGTCGCCATCGGCAAAAGCACCGACTGGAACGGGATGAAGCAGGCGAACAGCATCATCGCGAAGACCAGCGTGTGGCCGCGGAAGCGCCATTTGGTCAACACATAGCCATTGAGCGCGCCGAGCAGCGTCGAGATCAGCACCGCCGGCACCACCATCTTGATGGAGTTCCAAAAATAGCCCTTGATGCCGGCACAGGTCAGGCCGACGCAGGTCTGGCCCCAGGCCTTGAACCACGGCTCGATTGTGGGCGACTGCGGCAGCGCCAGCATGTTGCCGTTCTGGATCTCGTCCATGGTCTTGAACGAGGTGACCAGCATGACGAAGAGCGGCATTAGATAGAACAGCGCGAACAGCGCGAGCAGACCGTAGATGACGATGCGGTTTATCGTCCTGGCACTGACGCCGCTCGAGGCCTGGCGGGCCGGTGAGGCAACAGTGCTCATCGCGGCTTCTCCCTGAGCTCGGAATAGAGGTAAGGCACGATGATCGCTGTCAGCGTCATCAGCATGATCACCGCGCTGGCCGAGCCGACCGCCATCTCGTTGCGCTTGAAGGTGAACTCATACATGAAGTTGGATGGCAGCCAGGCCGAGCCGCCCGGGCCGCCGCTGGTCAACGCCACGACCAGGTCGTAGGACTTGATGGCGAGGTGGGCGAGCACGATGAAGGCCGAGAGGAACACCGGCCGCAGAAGCGGGATGACGATGCGGCGGTAGAGCTGGAAGGTGGAGGCACCATCGATTTGCGCGGCTTTCATGATCTCGCCGTCGATACCGCGCAAACCGGCCAGGAACATCGCCATGATGAAGCCGGAAGCCTGCCAGACGCCGGCGATCACCACCGTGTAGATGACGAAATCCTTGTTCTTGATCCAGTCGAAATGGAAGCTCGTCCAGCCCCATTGATGCAGCGTCTGCTCGAGGCCGAGGCCGGGGTCGAGGAACCATTTCCAGGCGACGCCGGTGACGATGAAGGACAGTGCCATCGGGTAGAGATAGATCGGCCGCAGCATGCCTTCGCCGCGGATCTTCTGGTCGAGCAGGATGGCCAGGAACAGGCCGAGCGCCAGGCAGATCAGGATATAGAGGAAGCCGAAAATGCCCATGTTGGTGATCGAGGTGTACCAGCTCGACGGCGGGTCGCTCTCGAAGGTCCAGCGCCACAGCCGCTGGTAGGCGCGGGCGCCGGTTATGTCATAGGACGGGAAGGTTTTGGAGTTGGTGAACGACAGATAGATCGTCCACAGGATGAAGCCGTAGACGAACACGATCGTCGCCGCGAAGCTCGGCGCAAGAACGATCTTCGGCAACAGATCCTGCAGCCGCGAGCGGACGGTCGCGTCTGGGCGGGCGTCATGCTCCGGTGTCAGCTTGATTTGGGTTTCGGCGACTGTGCTCATTGGCTCATCCAGTACCGGTTGGTCGGGAGCTCCCCGGCGCGAAGCGCGCCAGGATGCATCCCGCACCGTTTGTCGACAGGGGACCTCCCCCGCCGAAGCGGGGGAGACCTGTTGGTTTGTTCGCGCAATTCCGGACGGAAAACCGCTTCCTGGAATTGCTCCGGCGAAAAGCCTTACTTGGCGTCGTCGATAGCCTTGACCAGCTCGGTCACGGCCTCGTCCGAGGTCTTGATCTGACCGTGAACGAACTTCGATATGACGTCCTTGTAGGCGTTGGCAACCGCCGGAGGCGCGCCGTAGCCCTGGGCGAGCGAGCCGAACAGAGTGCCGCCCTCATTGGCCTTCTTCAGGTCGGCGATGCCCTTCTTGCCGCAGGCGTCGAAGTCGGTGTCCGGCACGTCGGTGCGGGCCGGGACCGAACCCTTCACGACGTTGAAAGCCGACTGGAAGCTCTTCGACAGGGTGGCGGTGGCCAGAGCGACCTGGGCGGCCTTGCGGTCATCCGGGACGTTGAACATGCCGAACATGTCGGAGTTGTAGATCACCGAGCCGTCGGTGCCCGGGAAGCGGTAGCAGAGAAAGTCGGTGCCCGGGGTCTTGTTGGCGGCGTGGAATTCGCCCTTGGCCCAGTCGCCCATGACCTGAACCAGCGCGTCGCCCTTGATGACCATCGCGGTGGCGAGGTTCCAGTCGCGGCCCGAGAAGTTCGGATCGACATAGGTGACGAGCTTGGCGAGGTTGTCGAACGACTTCTTCATCGTGTCGGACTTGAGCGACTCCTCATCGAGGTCGTTCATCGCCTTCTTGTAGAACTCCGGTCCGCCGGTCGACAGCACGACGGAGTCGAACATGGTGGCTTCCTGCCAGTTCTGACCGCCGAGCGCCAACGGGATGACGCCCGCGGCCTTCGCCTTGTCGAGGAGGGCAATGAAGTCGTCGAAGGTCTTCGGCTCGGTGCCGCCGATCTTGTCCATCACCGCCTTGTTGATCCACAGCCAGTTGACGGAGTGGACGTTGACCGGAGCCGCGACCCACTTGCCGTCATAGACGGAGAACTTCTGCAAGGCGGCCGGAACCGACTTGTCCCAGCCTTCCTTCTTGGCGGTCTCGGTGAGGTCGCCCATGACGCCGGCGGCGGCATAGTCGAGCACGGTGTAGCCGAGCATCTGCGAGGCGGTCGGATAGTTGCCGGCCGCGACCATCGCCTTCAGCGCGGTCATGGCGGCGTCTCCGCCGCCGCCTGCCACCGGCACGTCCTTCCAGGCATAGCCTTCCTTGGCCAGATCCTGCTTCAGCACGTTCAGAGCGGCCGCTTCGCCGCCCGACGTCCACCAATGCAGCATCTGCACTTCCTTGACGTCCGCGGCATGCGCCGAGAACACAAAGCTCGTCGCAAGAGCCGTTCCGATAAGCAGTTTGCGCAACATGTACTACCTCCCTTGTTGCATTCACATAACCGGCGTGATGGCCGCCGGGGTCTCCCAACTCAGCCGACCCACCATCCGGTGCGCTGGCCGCGATGAAACTGGATGGTCTTTTCCTCGGTATAGTCCTCGACGGCGCGTTTGCCGAGTTCGCGTCCGAGACCGGACTGCTTGTAGCCGCCGAAGGGCAGTTCGGGATAACCTTCCATGAACGTATTCACCCAAACCGTCCCCGAACGCACCCCGCGCGCCACCGACATGCATGTGTCGATGCTGGCGCTCCACACACCCGCAGACAGACCATAGGGCGTGTTGTTGGCGATGTGCAATGCCTTTTCAATCGTTTCAAAAGTGAGCACGGACAGCACCGGCCCGAATACTTCCTCGCGGGCGATGGCCATGTCCTCGGTGACGTCCCGCACGATCGTCGGATCGAGATACTGGCCGGCATTGGAGGCGAGCTGTCCGCCGCCGCTGAAGACGCTGCCGCCATCGGTTTTCGCGGCCGTCACATAGCCGGCTACTTTTTCCATGTGGTCGGCGGAGATCATGGCGCCGACCTTGGTGCGGTCGTCAAGCGGGTCGCCGACTTTCACCTTCTCGGCCAGCGCCTTGACGGTCCTGAGGAAGTCATCGGCGATCGCTTCATGCACGATCAGCCGGCTGCCGGCATTGCAGCATTCGCCGGCATTAAAGAAGCCGCCGAACACCGCCGCATCCGCCGCCGCCTCGAGATCGGCGTCGGGGAAGACGATCTGGCCGTTCTTGCCGCCGAGTTCCATCGACACCTTCTTCAGCGAGTGCGAGGCCGCCGCCATGGTCATCTTGCCGACGCGGGTCGAGCCGGTGAAGGATACCATCTCGACCAGCGGATGGCTGACCATCAGCGCGCCGACATCGGCGCCGAACCCGGCGAGAATGTTGACGACGCCGGCCGGCAGCCCGGCCTCCAGCAGGATGTCGCCGAGCACGAAGGTCGAGGCCGAGGTCATCTCGCTCGGCTTCACCACCGCCGTGCAGCCGGCGGCGAGCGCGAAGGGCAGCTTCTGGCTGATGATCAGGAAGGGGAAATTCCATGGCGTGATGATCGAGACGACGCCGATCGGCTCGCGCAGCACCACGCCCAGCATATTGTCGCCGAGATTGGCGTAGCTCTCGCCATGCAGCGTGCGGGCAAGCGAGGCGGCGTAGCGCCAGATGTCGACGGCACCGCCGATCTCGCCGCGCGCCTGCGCGATCGGCTTGCCGGATTCCAGCGCATCGAGCCGCGCGATCTCCTCCAGCCGGGTCTCGATAAGGTCGGCCGCCTTGAGCAGCACGGCGGCGCGCTCGGCAGCCTTCATGCGCGGCCAGGGCCCCGTCTCGAAGGCCCGGTGCGCGGCCTGCACGGTGGCCTCGACCTCCGCGGCGCCCGCCTGGGCGTAGCGCGATACGGCAAAACCGTGGCCGGGGCTCACGCGCTCGATGGTGCGGCCGTCGCGGGCGTCGACATGCTTGCCGTCGATCAGAAGCTTGTAGGCCTTTGGCGCCTGGGACGCCTCGGCCGGCATGGAAATCTTGAGTGGTGCGTTCATCGTTTTCTTCTCTAGGATCTCGAAAAGGCCGGCTTCCGCTTGGCCTTGAAGGCGCCGACGCCGGCCTTGAGGTCGCCAGTCAGCGCGATGAAGCCGCTGGCCAGCGCCTCCGTCGCCGCGGCATTCTCCTCGCCCTCGGCGATGCCGATCATCAGCTTGGCGGCCTCGGTCGCCAGCGGGCCGCGTTCGGCGATCTTTTCTCCCCAGACCTTCGCATCCTCCAACGCCTTGCCGGTCTCGACGACGCGGTCGACGATGCCAAGCGCGAGCGCGTCGACCGCCGGAAAAATCTCGCCGCCGAGCGCCATGCGTCGAACCGCCTGCGCGCCGAAGCGGCGCACGGCGCGCTGGGTGCCGGACCAGCCCGGCACGACGCCGATCGAGGTTTCCGGAAAGCCGAGCTTCACCTGGGTTTCGGCGACACGGAAATCGCAGGCCGCGGCCAGTTCCAGCCCGCCGCCCAGCGCGTGGCCGGACAGCACCGCGATGGTCGGCTGCCTGAGCCGCGCCAGCCGGTCGAAGACGCGGTGGCCGAGGCGGACCCATTGCACCTGGAAATCGGCGGCGCTCAATTGTGCCCAGGCCTCGACGTCGCCGCCGGCGCAGAAGCCCTTGCCTTCGCCACAGATGAGCACGACGCGGACGCCTTCGGCCAGTTCCGCCCTGTCGAGCGCCTCTTCGAGCGCGCGCAGCATCGGGATGTCGAGCGCATTGAACTTTTCCGGACGACGCAGCGTGACGATGCCGATGGCGCCGTCCTGCTCGAAAGTGACGAGGCGTTCAGCCATGCGCGCCTCCGAGCGAGGCGCCGCCATTGAGCGACAGGCCGATCGGCCGGTCGTGGTAGAGCGATGACGGCGTGACCCTCACGTCGTTGGCAATGGCGAGCGGGATATCGGCCTGCGCCAGCACGTCGCGCTCGAGATCGATGCCGGGCGCCAACTCCATCACCATCAACCCGTCGGGCGTCAGCTTCATCACGCAGCGTTCGGTGACATAGGTGATGTCCTGGCCCTGAGCGACGGCGCGTTTACCCGAGAAGGAGATGTGCTCGACCTCCTCGACGATCTTCTTGACCTTGCCTTCCTGGTCGATGCGGATAGCGCCATCGGCCAACGAGAGCTTCGCACCGGCGTTGAAGAAGCCGGAGAAGACGATCTTCTTCGCCCGCGCGGTGATGTCGACGAAGCCACCTGCGCCGGCAGTGACATGCGGCCGGGCCGAAAGCTTCGAGACGTTGACCGAGCCGTGGCGGTCGATCTGCAGGAAGGACAAAAGCGAAGCGTCGAAGCCGCCGGCCTGGAAATAGATGAACTGGTGCGGCGAAGGCATGATCGCCTCGGCGTTGGAAGCGCAACCGAACTTGAAGTCGAGCAGCGGCACGCCGCCAACCGCGCCCTGCTCGATCACCCAGGTGACCTTGCCGTGCTGGCCTTCCTCGAGAAGGATGCGCGGCACGTTGGCCGAGATGCCGAAGCCGATGTTGACGGCCATGCCGTCGCGCAATTCCATGGCGACGCGGCGGGCGATCACCTTCTGGATGTTCATCTCGGGCGTGCGGAAGGTCGAAAGCGGGCGAAAAATCTCGCCGGAGATCGCCGGATCGTATGGCGTCTGCGTCGTCTGCAACTGGTCGGGCGCCACCACGATATGGTCGACCAGGACGCCGGGCACGCGCACATCATGCGGCTTCAGCGTGCCGTTCTCGACGACGCGCTTGACCTGCGCAATGACGATGCCGCCATTGTTGCGGGCGGCGAGCGCCTGTTCCAGGCCGCCGAGATAGGCGCCTTCATGCTCGTAGGTGAGGTTGCCGCGCTCGTCGGCGGAAGTGGCGCGGATGATCGAGATGTTGGGAACGATGGCGCGGAAATAGAGCCATTCCTCGCCGTCGAACTGCTGCACCGAAACGATCGGCTCGCTCGCCGCCGCGTTCATGGCGCAGCCCTGGTGGCGCGGGTCGGCAAAGGTGTCGAGGCCGACCTTGGTCAGCACGCCCGGCCGTTTGGCGGCTGCCTCGCGATGCATGTCGAACAGGATGCCGGAAGGCACATTGTAGGCAGCGACCGAATTGTCGCCGATCATCCGCCAGATCCGCGGCGGCTCGGCCGAGGAGGGGCCGGAAGGATAGGAGCCGCAGAGCGTGCGCTTCAACAGCCCCGGCTTGGCTAGATGATCGATGCCCTTGATACCGTACATGTCGCCGGCCGCGATCGGGTGCAGCGTGGTAATGTCCTTCGGATGGCCTTCCGCATCGAAGCGCTCGCCGATCGCGGCAAGCACGGCGTCGGGGCAGCCGAGGCCGCTCGACGACGATACCGAGACGACCATGCCGTCCTTGATCATGCCGGCGGCACAGGCCGCAGAGACAAGCTTGCTCACGCGAGGCCCCCGAGTTGCGGATCGATCCGGACGGTCTTGCCAGTCTTCGAGGATTGAAGTGCTGCTTCAGCCGATGCCAGCGACCAGATGCCGTCCTCGCCGGTGGCGGAGGGCTGGCCTTCGCCACGGATCGCGGCGTGGAACTGGCGCAGCGAGCGGGTGTAGAGGTCCTCGCGGTCGAAGCTTAGCTCTTCCTCGCCGCTCGCGGTGCGCAGCAGTACGGAGCCGACCGGCTTCTGCGTCATCACATTGGTAGCGAACAGCGAGCCTTCCGACCCATGCACCTCGAAGCCGGTGCCGGCGAACTTCGTCGTGAAGCCTTCATGCGATTGCGCAATGACGCCGGACTTGAAGCGCCAGACGCACATGGCGCCGTCCTCCAGCCCGCCGCCGGCCATGCCGGCCGACTGCGTGAAGGCAGAGATCTCGACCGGATCGTCGCCGAGCACGAAGCGCAGCGTGTCGGCATCGTGCACGGTGATGTCGAGCACCACGCCGCCGCCGGCTTCGGGCCTGGCGATGCGCCAGCCCTGCAGGTTTTCCGGCAGGTAGACGGAATGAAAGACACGCGCTGCGATCGGCTTGCCGATACGGCCGGCGGTGATCGCCTCCCGCATCGCCCGATGCGCGCCGGCATTGCGCAGATGGTGGTTGGTGCCGAACACGATGCCGGCTTGCCCGGCCGCGGCGACCATCCTGCGCGCATCGGTGCTGGTCAGCGCCAGCGGCTTTTCGCACAGCACATGCTTGCCCGCCTTGATCGCAGCCAGACCCTGTTCGAGATGCAGTTCGTTGGTGGTCGAGATGTAGACGGCGTCGATGTCCGGGCCAAGCAGCGCGTCCAGCGTCGAGACGGCGGCCGGTATGCCGTTTTCCTTGGCATAGGCTTCGGCGCGCTCCGGGCTGGAGCTCATCACGGCGGCAACCTCGCCATCATCTTGAGCGCGGATTGCGTCGATCATGAACTGCCTGGCGATCGTGCTCGCACCGATCAGGCCCCATCTCACGCTCATGCCGCGTCTCCCATTCCAGTGCTGCGCGCGTTGCGGATCGGGCCGCAGCTTTCCCTGACAACGAGGCTGACAGCACCGATATGGTCCTCGGCGCGCGTGGTGCGCGACTGGATCATCTTCAGCATGACGTGGGCAGCCCGCTCACCGAGGCCGGCGGTATCGACGGCGACGCTGGTTAGCGCCGGCATGTAGTGCTCGGCCTCGGCCACGTCGTCGAAGCCGACGACGGCGAAGTCGGCTCCGGCTTCCAGGCCGCGCTTGCGCAGCGCGAGCATCACGCCGAAAGCGACGGCATCGTTGAAGCAAAGGGCGGCCGTCGGCGTCTTAGGCGCCGCAAGCGCGGTCTCCAGGCAGGTCATGCCGCCCTTGCGGCTGGTCTCGCCCTCGACGATCGTTCTGTCGGCGATGGGGATGCCCAGCGTTTCGCAAGCCTCCAGAAATCCGCCCAGCCTTTGTCGATAAACGACGAGGTCGGACGAGCCGCCGAAGAAGGCCAGCCGGCGATGGCCCTTGCGGATCAGATGCTCGGTGGCGATGAAGGCGCCGCGATGGTTGTCCGGCGCGATTACCGGAATGCGGCTCTCGGGCAGCCGGCGCATGGTGAAGACGATCGGCACGCCGGCGGTCTCGATGCGGCGAAAGGCGCCGGGCGTGGTGCCGCGCGCCGGCGAGACGATCAGCCCTGCGACGCCCTGCTCCATCAGCGACTTCAGCACCTCTTCCTGACGCACGGGGTTTTCCGCGGTATTGGCGATGAAAGGCACGATGCCGGCAGCCTGGAAGACGCGCTCCATGCCGACCGCCAGCTCGGCGAAGAACGGATTGGTGAGGTCGTTGATCACCATGCCGATGACGTTGGAATGGGCCTTTCGCAGATTGGCGGCGCCGCGGTTGTAGACATAGCCGACATCCTCGATCGCCTTGCGCACCTTGACCGCGGTTTCGGGCCGGATCAGCCCGCTGCCCTGCAGCACGAGCGATACCGTCGATTTGGACACGCCCGCCTCGCGGGCAATGTCCAGGATCGTCGCCTTGGCCCGGCTGGCCATATCCGTGACTTCCTCCGCGTCGATATCGAAATCTATTGGAACGTTCTAAACATCTCGGCAATCTGGAGTCAATCGGGATTCTCGTGAAATTCGGAAAATTGATGGATGCCCCGTAAATGCAAGGGTCTGACACTGAAACCCGGTATTGAATCGCTTCAACCGGCAGAACCACAAAGATCCTTGATTTATTGGAACGTTCCATTTATAGCTGCCGCAAAGGGAGACCTCCATGAACATCATCCTGCCTGCGGAGAATGGCGATCGCGTCAGCTACAGGCTGGTCGGTCAGCCGGTAGAGCCCGTCATCGGCGCGGATTTCCCGCGCATCGCCTATGCCGCGGCCCATGTCGTCGCCAATCCATTCGCCATGACCGATCCCTGGTCTCAGGCTGCGGTCGACTGGGACAAGACCATGGCCTTTCGCCATCATCTGTGGCGGCTCGGTTTCCGCATCGCGGAAGCCATGGACACTTCGCAGCGCGGCATGGGTTTCGACTGGGCGAGCGCGAAGGAACTGATCCGGCGCTCGATCGCCGAGGCACGCACGGCGAAGGGCGCCGATCTCGCTTCCGGCGCCGGCACCGACCATCTGGCGCCCTCGGCGGCAAAGTCGATCGACGACGTGATCCGCGCCTATGAGGAGCAGTTCGCGTTCATCGAAGGCGAGGGCGGCAAGGCGATCATGATGGCGAGCCGCGCGCTGGCGGCGGTGGCCAAGGGGCCGGACGACTATGCGCGCGTCTACGACCGCATTCTCTCACAGGCCTCGGGCAAGGTGATCCTGCACTGGCTGGGCGACACGTTCGATCCGGCATTGAAAGGGTATTGGGGAAGCGACGATTTCGACGCAGCGCTCGATACGGTCGTCGCCATCATCGAACGGCGTGCCGACAAGGTCGAGGGCATAAAGATATCGCTGCTCGATGCCAGCAAGGAGGTGCTGCTGCGCGACCGCCTGCCCGAGGGCGTGATGATGTTCACCGGCGACGATTTCAATTATCCGGAACTGATCGCCGGCGACGGCAAGAGGCATTCGCACGCACTGCTCGGCATCTTCGACGGCATCGCGCCGGTTGCCAACGCCGCATTGGCGAAGCTCGGCGCAGACGACCGGGCCGGCTATGACGCGCTGATGGCGCCGACCGTGCCGCTATCGCGAAAAATCTTCGAGGCGCCGACCGAATATTACAAGGCCGGCATCGTCTTCATGGCCTGGCTGAACGACCACCAGGACCATTTCGCCATGGTCGGCGGCATGCAGTCGGCACGCGGCATATGCCATTACGCCGACATCTTTCGCCTCGCCGATCAGGCCGGATTGCTGGCCGATCCCGAACGCGCCGTCGCCAGGATGAAAGCCCTATGCGCGGTCGCGGGCGTTTAAGCCGGATACGACTTCCGACTCTTCCAACCGGCGCTTGAGCGGTCGGCAGGGCGGCGGCGGCAATCCCGGTCACTCACCCGATCCGACACCGCAGTGATTCAATGAGGGAGCAGGCAGTAGGGGAATTAGGGTACGCAGCGGCAAAGCCCTACTGCCTTGCTCCCTAGATTTGGCTGGATGGTGGGCGTGACAAGGATTGAACTTGTGACCCCTGCAATGTCAATGCAGTGCTCTCCCGCTGAGCTACACGCCCATCCGAAGCCGCGCATACACCATTTTTGGTCCGGCGCGTCAATAGCGGGAATAAGAAAAGAAAGCTCCGCTTTGCCGCAGCGGCGGGAGCGCCGATCCTAAGGCGCGTCGCGTCGAAAAGGATTTCGAGCGACGCGCCTCAGGTCTCTGTTTCATGCATGTCGTATTCGCAAAACCGCGGCACGCTTTTGGGCGACATGCATTGGCCGGAAGATATCTCAGGCGGCCTGCAGCATCTTCTCGACCTCGTTGACGAGGTCGCGCAGGTGGAACGGCTTCGACAGCACCTTGGCGTCCTTGGGCGCCTTGGAATCCGGATTGAGCGCGACGGCGGCAAAGCCGGTGATGAACATCACCTTGAGGTCCGGATCGATCTCGGTGGCGCGGCGGGCAAGCTCGATGCCGTCCATCTCGGGCATGACGATGTCAGTCAGAAGCAACGAGAAAGGCTCCTCGCGCAGCCGCTCATAGGCGCTGGCGCCATTGTCGAAATCGCTTACCTGGTAACCGGCTCGTTCGAGCGCCTTGACGAGGAAGCGGCGCATATCGTCGTCGTCTTCCGCCAGCAGAATGCGTGCCATCATATCCCGTCCGAATCACCCACCCCAGCCTGCCGCCGGGCAATGCCGTTAACCATCCTGTATATGAGGAGGAGACGGTAAACATCAAGTGAACGTTGGGTTGGTGTCTACCACCTTGCGCAGCCTTTTGGTGAGGCCGAAATGCTGGACATGCCGGGCGCAAGATGGCAGTTTTGCGTAATGATGCAGTGCTTGATCCTGGTTCGTTCAAATTGAAGACGGCAGCCGAGGATTTTTCGGTCGTACCACCCTTCGAAATCCGATCGGGCGCCGAGCAACGCGTACCTTTCCTGTTCAATTCGCCGCATAGCGGTCGCCACTATCCCGAGCGCTTCCTGGCCATGGCGCGGCTCGACCGCAATGCCATTCGCCGGTCGGAGGATTGCTATGTCGATGAGCTCTTCGGCGGCGCCGTCGCGCTCGGCGCGCCGATGCTGGCGGCGAACTTCCCGCGCGCCTACCTCGACGTCAACCGCGAGCCGTGGGAGCTCGATCCGCGCATGTTCGCGGAGCCGGTGCCGTCCTTCTGCAACATCCGCTCGGCCCGCGTCGCGGGCGGCTTGGGCACGGTGCCGAAGCTGGTGGGGGAGGGGCTCGACATCTATCCCGGGCGCCTGCCTCTGGCCGAGGCCGTGGGACGCATCGAGGCCGTCTACAAGCCGTATCACGAGACGCTGAAGCGACTATTGACCAGGACCCACGCCAGGTTCGGCTACGCCGTGCTGATCGACTGCCATTCGATGCCGGCCAGCATCCGCGTCGGCGACAATGGCGCGCGGCCGGATTTCATCATAGGCGACCGGTTCGGCATTTCCGCGTCCGCGGCCCTGACCGAGACGGCGATCCGACTGCTCGCCGGCATGGGCTACGCGGTCGCGCACAACAAGCCTTATGCCGGCGGCTTCATCACCGAGCATTACGGGCGGCCGGCACGTCATCTCCACGCGCTGCAGATCGAGGTCAATCGCGGACTTTACATGAATGAGCGGACGTTCCAGAAGTCGGCCGGCTTCGACACGCTGGCCGACGACCTGACGCGGTTTTCGGCCGAGCTGATGTCGATGCCCGACCATAATTTCGTCGACCTGCCGCTCGCCGCGGAATGATCGCGGCCCGATGTTTCGCGGCTTAAAAAAAGACCGCATCGTTTTCACGACACGGTCGAAGTCTAGGGAGGAAACGCCCAAGGAGGGCATGGACAGGATAAGCTGTCCGAGAACAAAACTATTGTGCGATGCACAAATGTCAATCGACTTCGGGCTTTTTTAATTCAATATGATGTGCAAATTCCGTTTCGGCGGCTGAGGTGTGACATTCGGGCAACAAATGCCGACGCCTGACCGGCCTTTGCGTCTTTGCTCCGGGCAGAAAACGGCGGCCGCCGACGGCTGCCGCAAGGGGAGAGTGAGTTGGATATCAGCATCGACTTCATGCGGCGCATCGCGCGTGCCGCCGCCGCGGAGACCTTGCCGCGCTTCCGCAGCCAGGGCGCGGTCGCCAACAAACTGGCGGAAAGCTTCGATCCGGTGACGGAGGCCGACCGCGAGGCCGAGCGGGCGATCCGGGCGCTCATCTCGACGGAATATCCCGATCACGGCATCCTCGGCGAGGAGCATGGCGGCGAAAACCTGTCGAGCCGGCATGTCTGGGTCATCGACCCGATCGACGGCACGCGCGCCTTCATCTCCGGCTTGCCGGTATGGGGAACGCTTGTCGGGCTGACGGTCGACGGCGATGCCGTCGCCGGCCTGATGTCGCAGCCTTTCACCGGCGAGCTGTTCTACGCCAATGCCTCCGGTTCGCATTACGAAGGCCCGGGCGGCCCGCGCAAGCTCACGACCCGCAAGACGACGGACCTCTCCAAGGCGACGCTGTTCACCACCACCCCGGCACTTTACAAGGGTGAGGCGCGAAGCCGCTACGACCAGTTCGAGAAGCAGGTGCAGCTCGCCCGCTACGGCACGGACTGCTATGCCTTCGCGATGATCGCGGCGGGAAGCGTCGACATCGTCGCCGATCCAGGTTTGAAACCCTACGACATCGTGGCGCTGATTCCGATCATCGAGAAGGCGGGCGGCGTCGTCACCACCTTCGAGGGCGGGCCGGCGGAAAACGGCGGCGACATATTGGCGGCGGCGACGCCGGAATTGCACGCCGCGGCGATGGCGGCGCTGCGCGGCTGATCATCCGGCGCGCCTCAGTGTCTATGCACGGCGGAAACCACAGCGCGGAAGGAGCCGCTCTCTCAGCTGTCGGCGGGCCGGGCGTCGGTGAGACGCAGGCCCCACAAAATGAGCGCGAAAGCGGTGAGGCCGGTCGGCGCGGACGAATAACCGACGACCTTGATCACGGCTTCCTGAAACGCGCTCCCGTGGGAGGCTCCGGCCGCCAAAGGCATCGTCTCGTTGCCGGCTCCCCAGGCGCTGGCGATCACGTAGGCCGCCAGGATGGCCAAGGCCGAATAGATCAGCAGCCAGAACGCCACCCGTGACATCGCCGTGCCGAGATTGAGCTTTGACCACACCAGCCCCAGCGCCAGTAGCAGAACGCCTTGCAGGGCGCTAAGCGTGTGTGCGGACAGTCCAAGCCGCGGTGCGGCGAGGTAGGGTATCGCAAACCCTTCGAATGAGGAAAACAAGAGCAGGGCGACGCCAATCTGCAGCAGACGGTGCCCCTGACGTGACAGCGTGCTCGATGCATCCATGGCCGTCTCTCCCGTATCCGGTTGGCGTCTGACCTCTTTGGGCAGCAACTAGCGCTCGACGGCTGAACGGGAATAAGGCGCCGAACCGCGCCGAGGGCATGACGGCGGGCTGGGCCAATCGGGTCGTGAAAACTCGCTCGCGGTCGTGACCCGCGGTGCGCCCGCGAAGCGGTCAAACAGCGTCGCCAGTTCCCGGAATGAACGCATCGAAGGCCGCGAGCAGTTGCTCGCGGAAAAGATCCTTCTCCTGCAGAATTTCGTGATGCGCGCCGTCGATCATCAAGAGCGAGCCGACGCGCAGCCGCCGGGCATAGGATTCCACCGCCTTGGTCGAGACGACCTGGTCGGCGCCGGCGGCGACAATCAGCATCGGCACCTGGATTCTTGCCATGAAATCGGGATCGCTGACCGCCTCCGCGGCTTCGGCCGCGGCCTTCAGCCAGCGGATGGTCGGGCCACCGAGCGCGAGCTGCGGCCAAGCCCCGTAGATGTCGGTGTTGCGCCGATAACGCTCCGGATCGGACGTCACCTTGTTGGTTTCGAAGGGCGTCGGCAATTTTGGGCGCGGCCCCCAGGCGGCATAGAGGCGGCCGAGGCCCAGCGCGCAGAATACCGCGCAGATGCTCCGAACCGTGGTTATCGAAACCGACAGGTCGGGGACGGCCAGGAAGGGGGCGATCAGCACCATGCGGCGGACCCGGTTGACCATCGACGGCGAAGCGAGCAGCGCTATCACCGCTCCGGTCGAGTGGGCGAGAATGTAATAGGGGCCGCGGCAATCCGGCAGCACGATCTCCTCGAAGAACTGCTCGAGGTCGCTTGTGTAGTCGCGGAAGCTGCGAACATAGCCGCGCTGCCGGTTGCGCAGCAGGCGGCTGGAATCACCCTGACCGCGCCAATCGAGGATGGCGACGCCGAAGCCGCGCTCCGCGAGGTCGCGGATGGTCTCGAAATATTTCTCGATGCACTCGTTGCGGCCGGTCAGCAGCACAACCGTGCCCCGCAGCGGGCGGGCAACCGCGGCGAAGACGCCATAACGGATCTTCTTGCCGTCCCGGGTGGCGAAGAAGCCACCGGCAGCGTTCTTTGGCGGCGGATTGCCTTCAGTCAGATAGAAAAGATCCGTCATTCGGCGCTTCGCGATTGTTCTTTGCCCGAACGGGCCAGGCGTTGCCATGGTGATAGACGGCCATGCGCCAAAAGCAAAGGCGTCGCGGGGATTTGCGCGGCTTTCACAGAACAGGGAGAGCGTGAAACGGTAAGGCCGGAAGCGCCTGCGGCGCGCTTCCGGCCTCTGTCGATCCGGGAGGAAGGGACGTTGCACCCGGTTCGGCCTCGTCGCGGCGTCCCGATCGAGGCGCCGCATGTCCGTAATCCTGGCTACAGCTTAGCGTCACGTGGCTGAACGGATGCCGAAGCCTCGGTTCATCTGGCGTTCATCGGGCAGACGGACCGAAGGGAACTTGACCGCGCGAAGTTCTTGAAAAGGCCTTTTCCGCTTCCCAAATTGAGATTGCGGCCGCCGATCGTTGGGGCCGCTGGCCCATCGGGAACGCCTTTCGAGGGTTTTCGCACCGGGTCACACGCAACCATGTTGCTCAACAGGAGAACACCCATGCGTCACGTTGATTTTTCCCCGCTTTATCGTTCGACCGTCGGCTTCGACCGGCTATTCACCATGCTCGACTCGCTCGGCCAGCCCGAGAGCGCGCAGACCTATCCGCCCTACAACATCGAGCGCACCGGCGAGAACGCCTATCGCATCTCGATGGCGGTTGCCGGTTTCTCGGAGGACGAGATCTCGATCCAGGCGCACCGCAACGTGCTGACCGTCAAGGGCGAGCGCAAGGAAGAGAACAATGGCGAGGGTTCCGAGCTGCTCTATCGCGGCATTGCCTCGCGGGCCTTTGAGCGCCGCTTCCAGCTCGCCGACCATGTCGAGGTCCAGGGCGCCACGCTGAAGAACGGACTGCTCTTCGTCGACCTCAAGCGCAACATCCCCGAGGAGCTGAAGCCGCGCAAGATCGCGATCACCTCGTCTTCGGACAAGGCCAAGCAGATCGAGGCCAAGGCCGCCGCGTAATTCGCGCGCTCCATCTGCAATACGTCTCCCTCCCGAGACGAAAGCGGCGCCGAGAGGCGCCGCTTTTTGTTGGAGCGGCTAAAGCGCGTCGCGATCCTTCGGATTCGCTCCATGCGGTTTAGTTTTTGATTTTACGCATGTCTCCCGAAACCGGTTCCCACTTTCGGGAGACCTGCTTTTTGCTTTTCGCTCGGAGTATGGATTTTCACGCAATTCCGGACGGAAAACCGCCGGGCAATTTTTCCTGGAATTACTCCCTATTCAACCAGCAAGAGACCAAGCCGGTCGATCTCTTCCGCCGTGGTCGCGAAACTCGCGACGAAGCGATAGATCGCTTCACTGTCGCCGAGATGGCCGTCGAAAGCCAGCGGCACGCCCCACTCATAGAATTTGGCGCCGGCCGTCTGCAGCTTGTCGGCAAGAGCGCGGTCAAGGATCGCGAACACCTCGTTGGCCTGCGGCAGCCAGGCGAGCCTGCCTGCAGGGGCGTCCTCGATCGTCTCGGCCAGATGTGCCGCCATCGCATTGGCGTGGCGCGCCATCCGCAGCCACAAATCGTCGGCGAGATAGGCCTCGAACTGGGCCGAGATGAAGCGTGCCTTGGAAAAGGTCTGCCCGGCGCGCTGGCGAAGAAGGCGCAGATCGTGGCCGACTTCCGGGTTGAAGATCACCACCGCATCGGCCATCCAGCAGCCATTCTTGGTACCGCCGAAGGAGATGAGGTCGACGCCGCTCTTCCAGGTCATCTCCGCCGGTGTGACGTCGGTCGCGGCAATCGCATTGGCAAAGCGCGCGCCGTCCATATGCAGCGGCAGTTTATGGCGGCGGCTGACCTCGGCGATCGCCTTGATGTCGTCGACCGTATAGACGGTGCCGACCTCGGTCGCCTGGGTGATCGTAACCGCCATCGGCTGGCCGCCCGGAGCGAGGTCCTGCGAATAGCGTTTGATCGCCTTGTCCAGAGTCTGCGGGTTGATGCGGCCCAGGGGACCTGGAACGGGCGCCATGCGCGCGCCGCCGGTGTAAAAACCCATCGCGCCGAACTCGTCGACATTCATATGCGCTTCGGAATGGCAAAGCGCGATGCCGCCGATACGGTTCAGTGCCGCCATCGAGAGCGCATTGGCTGCCGTGCCGGTGGCGACGAAAAAAACTTGAACTTCGCGTTCGAAGATATCGCTGAAGCGGCGGTAGACGGCGCGGTCGAGGTCGCCGTCGCCATAGGCGGTCGCGATGCCGGCGGCATGCCGGGAGAGGTTCGCCGAAATGTCGGGATGGACGCCCGCCCAGTTGTCGGATGCAAAGAACATCGAAAGGTCCGTGTCGTGATTTGGCAAAAGCGGCGCGACTTGACTGCTTCGGCGCGAGATGCGCAAGGGCCAATCGTTCGCAAAGTAGTGAAGCCAGCCGGCGTCACGCCGGCTGGGACCAAAGCTTACGTTTCGCGATGCCGTTGCGAAATTTTGTGTCGCGGCGAGGCCAAGATTTTTGTGAATCGGTCTTGTGCGGGTTCCCGATTTCTGTCATAAAAATTTAGGACAGTAGTGCTGTCTTATTTTGTCGCACAAAACAGGCTGGACTGGCGTATCATCGCTGCCATTCCGGCCATTGTCGCGAGCGGCGGGTAGACGGCTCCGCTCTGACCTGTACGATACCGGATGCGAACCGGGCGTATGGCCGCATGGTTCGGCAAGAATTTCGCGAGACGTGCAGCAAGGATGAAGGGGAAGCATTCTCGCTTCCCAAGGCAAACCAGCGCCCTGAGGGAAATCACCGCGCAAGGGTGCGGAACGGAGGATAGGACGATGACGGAACTGACGCCATCTGCGATCTACGGCCAGGCCGCGCAGACGAAAGCGGCAGCCGTCAAAAATCCGACTCGCCCGACCAACCGCTTGACCGCGCAAGGGCTCTACGATCCGCGCAACGAGCACGATGCCTGCGGCGTCGGCTTCATCGCCAACATGAAGGGCGTGAAGTCGCACCGGATCGTCGAGGACGGTCTGGCGATGCTGGAAAACCTCACCCACCGCGGCGCCGTCGGTGCCGATCCTCTGGTCGGAGACGGCGCCGGCGTGCTGGTGCAGATTCCGGACCAGTTCTTCCGTGAGGAAATGGCGGCAAAGGGCGTCGAACTGCCGCCGGCCGGCCAGTACGGCGTCGGCCACTGGTTCATGCCGCAGGACGCGGCACTTCGCGCCCATATCGAGGACATCATCGCCGAATCGGCGCAGTCCGAAGGTCTGCCGCTCATCGGGTTCCGCGACGTGCCGGTCGACAATTTGTCGCTCTCGAAGGCGCCCGAGATCGTCGCGTCCGAGCCGTTCCATCGTCAGGTGTTCATCGGCCGCACGGCCGACATTCCGGACGACGAGGAATATGAGGCAAGGCTCTACCTGCTGCGCAAGGTGATATCGGGCCGTATCTATGCCGAGAACGACAACAAGGACATCGGGGCCTATTGCGTGTCGCTGTCGGCGCGCACCATCGTCTACAAGGGCATGTTCCTCGCCTACCAGGTCGGGGCCTATTACAAGGATCTCAACGATCCGCGCTTCGAAACGGCGCTGATCCTCGTCCATCAGCGTTTCTCGACCAACACCTTCCCGTCGTGGAAGCTCGCGCATCCCTACCGTATGGTCGCGCACAACGGCGAGATCAACACGGTGCGCGGCAACAACAACTGGATGGCGGCGCGTCAGGCGTCGGTCGATTCCGAACTGTTCGGCAACAACATCTCGAAGCTCTGGCCGATCTCCTACGAAGGTCAGTCGGACACGGCGTGCTTCGACAACGCGCTCGAGTTCCTGTTCCAGGGCGGCTACAGCCTGAGCCATGCCATGATGATGCTGATCCCGGAAGCCTGGGCCGGCAACAAGCTCATGGACGCCGACCGCAAGGCCTTCTACGAGTATCACGCCGCGCTGATGGAGCCGTGGGACGGCCCGGCGGCGGTCGTCTTCACCGACGGACGCCAGATCGGCGCCACGCTCGACCGCAATGGCCTGCGCCCGGCGCGTTACATCGTCACCGATGACGATCGCGTCATCATGGCTTCGGAGGCCGGAGTGCTGCCGGTGCCGGAGGAGAGGATCGTGCAGAAGTGGCGGCTGCAGCCCGGCCGCATGCTGCTGATCGACCTCGCCAAGGGCCGCATCGTCTCCGACGAAGAGATCAAGTCGGAGATCGCGACCAGGCACCCCTACAAGACCTGGCTCGCCAACACGCAGCTCATCCTGGAGGATTTGAAGCCGGTCGAGCCGCGCGCCTTGCGCAAGGACGTCAGCCTGCTCGATCGCCAGCAGGCCTTCGGCTACACGCAGGAAGACACCAAGCTTCTGATGGCGCCGATGGCGACCACCGGCCAGGAAGCGGTCGGCTCGATGGGCACAGACACGCCGATCTCGGCGATGTCGGACAAGTCGAAGCTGCTCTACACCTATTTCAAGCAGAACTTCGCCCAGGTCACCAACCCGCCGATCGACCCGATCCGCGAGGAGCTGGTGATGAGCCTGGTGTCCTTCATCGGGCCGCGGCCGAACATCTTCGACCTGGTCGGCACGTCGCGCCGCAAGCGGCTCGAAGTCCGCCAGCCGATCCTGACCAATGGCGATCTCGAGAAGATCCGCTCCATCGGCCACACCGAGGACCGTTTCGACACCAAGACGATCGACATCACCTACGGCTCGAACGAAGGCGCGGCAGGCATGCAGGGCGCCATCGACAGGCTCTGCGAGCGGGCCGAGGCGGCGGTCGCCGGCGGCTACAACATCATCATCCTATCGGACCGTCAGGTCGGGCCGGACCGGATCGCCATTCCCGTGCTTCTCGCCACCGCGGCGGTGCACCACCACCTGATCCGCAAGGGCCTGCGCACCTCCGTTGGCCTGGTCGTGGAATCCGGCGAGCCGCGCGAGGTGCACCATTTCTGCTGCCTGGCCGGCTACGGCGCCGAGGCGATCAACCCTTACCTCGCTTTCGACACGCTGCTCGACATGCACAAGCGCGGCGAGCTGCCGGCGGAGGTCGACGAATATGAAGTCGTCTCCCGCTACATCAAGTCGATCGGCAAGGGCATCCTCAAGGTGATGTCCAAGATGGGCATCTCGACCTATCAGTCCTATTGCGGCGCGCAGATCTTCGACGCCATCGGGCTCAAGTCGGATTTCGTCGAGAAGTACTTCACCGGCACCGCGACGCTGATCGAAGGCGTCGGATTGGACGAGATCGCGACCGAGACGCTCAGCCGCCACACCGACGCCTTCGGCAACGACCCGGTGTTGCGCAACAGCCTCGATGTCGGCGGCGAGTACATGTTCCGCATGCGCGGCGAGGCGCATATGTGGTCGCCGGACGCGGTGGCCACCTTGCAGCACGCCGTGCGCCAGGGCTCCTGGGACACGTTCAAGGAGTATTCGGCGCAGATCGACAGCGCGACAGCCAGAGCACGGACCATTCGCGGCCTGTTCAAGATCAAGTTGGCCGAGGAAACCGGCCGCAAGAAGGTCGCGATCGAAGACGTCATGCCGGCGGCCGAGATCGTCAAGCGTTTCTCGACCGGGGCGATGTCCTTCGGTTCGATTTCCAGGGAAGCGCACACCACGCTGGCGCGCGCCATGAACACCATCGGCGGCAAGTCGAACACCGGCGAGGGCGGCGAAGAGGCCGATCGCTATCTGCCGCTGCCCGGCGGCGGCAAGAATCCGGAACGTTCGGCGATCAAGCAGGTCGCTTCCGGACGCTTTGGCGTGACGGCGGAGTACCTGGTCAATTCCGACGTCATGCAGATCAAGGTCGCGCAGGGCGCCAAGCCCGGCGAGGGCGGGCAGCTGCCTGGACACAAGGTCGACGCCACCATCGCCAAGGTCAGGCATTCGACCCCCGGCGTCGGCCTGATCTCACCGCCGCCGCACCACGACATCTACTCGATCGAGGATCTGGCGCAGCTGATCTACGACTTGAAGAACGTCAACCCGGCGGCCGATGTCTCGGTCAAGCTGGTGTCGGAGGTCGGCGTCGGCACGGTTGCCGCGGGCGTCGCCAAGGCGCGCGCCGACCACATCACCATCTCCGGCTACGACGGCGGCACCGGCGCTTCGCCGCTGACCTCGCTCAAGCATGCCGGCAGCCCGTGGGAAATGGGCCTCGCCGAGACGCATCAGACGCTGGTGCTCAACGGACTGCGCTCGCGTGTGGCGCTGCAGGTCGACGGCGGCCTGCGCACCGGCCGCGACGTCATCATCGGCGCGCTGCTCGGCGCCGACGAGTTCGGCTTCTCGACCGCGCCGCTGATTGCGGCCGGCTGCATCATGATGCGCAAGTGCCACTTGAACACCTGTCCGGTCGGCGTGGCGACGCAGGACCCGGTGCTGCGCAAGCGCTTCAAAGGCACGCCCGAGCACGTCATCAACTTCTTCTTCTACGTGGCGGAAGAGGTGCGCGCGCTGCTCGCCGAAATGGGCTTCACCCATCTCGACCAGATCATCGGCGACACCGATCTGTTGGAGAAGCGCGTCGCGATCCAGCACTGGAAGGCGCGCGGGCTCGACTTCTCGAAGATGTTCTTCAAGCCCGACGCGTCGCATGAGGCGCTGCACTGGACCGAGCGGCAGAAGCATCCGATCGACGACGTGCTCGACCGCAAGCTGATCGAGCTGGCGAAGCCGGCGCTGGAAGCCAAGCAGCCCGTCACCATCGAGCTGCCGATCCGCAATGTCGACCGTTCGACGGGCGCGATGCTGTCGGGCGAAGTCGCCAAGCGCTTCAAGCACAAGGGCCTGCGCGAGGACACGATCACCGTCAAGCTCACCGGCACCGCCGGCCAGTCCTTCGGCGCGTTCCTGGCGCGCGGCGTCTCCTTCGATCTGGTCGGCGCCGGCAACGACTATGTCGGCAAGGGCCTGTCGGGCGGCCGCATCGTCATCCGTCCGCCGGAAGAGGCCAAGATCATAGCCGCTGAATCGATCATCGTCGGCAACACGGTGCTCTATGGCGCCACCGAGGGCGAGGCCTATTTCGCCGGCGTCGCCGGCGAGCGCTTCGCGGTGCGCAATTCCGGCGTCGTCACTGTCGTCGAAGGCGTTGGCGACCATGGCTGCGAATACATGACCGGCGGCATCGTCGTCGTCATCGGCAAAACGGGGCGCAACTTCGCCGCCGGCATGTCGGGCGGCGTCGCTTACGTGCTCGACGAGAAGGGCGATTTCGCCGAGCGCTGCAACATGGCGATGGTCGAGCTGGAGCCGGTTCCGGAAGAGGACGATCTGATGGAGAAGCTGCTCCATCACGGCGGCGACCTCGACCACAAGGGGCGCGTCGACGTCTCCGGCGACATGACCAGCCATGACGAGGAGCGGCTCTACCAGCTGATCTCGAACCATGTGCATTACACGGGTTCCGTGCGTGGCCGCGAGATCCTCGACAACTGGCAGAGCTTCCGGCCGAAATTCCGCAAAATCATGCCGGTCGAGTATCGCCGTGCGCTGATCGAGATGGAACGCATGCGCATGAGCGTGGCGGCAGAATAGGCTTCGGGCATGGCCGGGGAGACAATGCCCCGGCCGGCATCCTCACCAACAATCCTGACCTCGGAACGAAGGTTGCCATGGCGGCCTTATGAGGTTAACGGGTGCGCCGACAAGCTAGGCTTTCGAGCGCGCCTTCGGACAGCAGGGACTGGACTATGGGCAAGGTAACAGGGTTTCTCGAGATCGACCGGCAGGTGCACAAGTACCAGCCTGCCTCGGACCGCATCCGGCATTTTCGCGAATTCACGCTGCCGATGTCGGACAAGGAGGTCGAGAAACAGGCCGCGCGCTGCATGGATTGCGGTATCCCGTTCTGCCACGGGCCGACCGGCTGCCCGATCCACAACCAGATCCCGGACTGGAACGACCTCGTCTATAATGGCGACTGGGACAGCGCGATCCGCAACCTGCATTCGACCAACAATTTCCCGGAGTTCACCGGTCGCATCTGCCCGGCGCCCTGCGAGGAAGCCTGCACGCTGAACCTCGAGGACATTCCGGTCGCCATCAAGACCGTCGAGCAGGCGATCGCTGACAAGGCTTACGAGACCGGCCACATCCGGCCCTATCCGCCGGAGAAGAAGACCGGCAAGCGGGTCGCCATCATCGGTTCCGGGCCGGCGGGCATGTCGGCGGCGCAACAGCTCGGCCGTGCCGGCCACGACGTGCATGTCTATGAGCGCGAGAGCCGGCCGGGCGGATTGATGCGCTACGGCATTCCCGACTTCAAGATCGAGAAGCATTACATCGACCGCCGCATCGAGCAGATGCAGGGCGAGGGCGTGACCTTCCATTGCGGCGTCAATGTCGGCGTCGACAAGCCGGTTGCCGAGCTCCTCGCCGAGCACGACGCCGTGCTCTATTGCGGCGGCTCGGAAACGCCGCGCCCCGCCAACATCCCTGGCGACGATCTCAGCGGCGTCTACGATGCGATGCCCTATCTGGTTCAGCAGAACCGCCGCGTCGGCGGCGAGCCGATCCAGTCGGTGGCCTGGCCCTCGCATCCGATCATCGCAGGCGGCCAGCATGTCGTGGTGGTCGGCGGCGGCGATACCGCGTCCGACTGTATCGGCACCGCCTTCCGGCAAGGGGCGGTGCGCGTGACGCAGCTCGACATCCGCCCGCAGCCGCCGGAGAAGGAGGACAAGCTTGCCGTCTGGCCCTACTGGGCGACCAAGATGCGTACGTCCTCCTCGCAGGCCGAGGGCGCGGAGCGCGAATTCCAGGTGGCGACGCTCGAGTTCATCGGCGAGGACGGCCAGCTGACCGGCGTCCGCTGCTGCGAGGTCGACGAAAAGCGCAAGCCGATCGCCGGTACCGAATTCGTCATCCGCGCCGATCTCGCTTTCATCGCCATCGGCTTTGCCGGGCCCGCGAGCGACAGCGTGATGAGGGAGCTCGACGGCGAGATAAGGACCGTCACCGACAGCCGCCGCTCGAAGAATGTCGAGGCCAACGACCACGACTACAGGACCAGCATCGACAAGCTCTACGCAGCGGGCGACGTGCGCCGCGGCCAGTCGCTGGTGGTGTGGGCAATCCGCGAAGGCCGCCAGGCGGCGCGCTCGATCGACGAAGCGCTGATGGGGTCGACGGTGTTGCCTCGTTAACGGTTGATTGCGGTCGTCGTGTCGGAGGCGGCGGCCGCGGCCGCCGGTTTCGGCGGCCAGGAAAAATCGTCGGCGCGGCCAGGCGAAGCGGCCGGCGCCTTGCCCTCGACGGTCAGCTTTTCACCAGGCAGGTTCGGATCTGCCTTGGCAGGCGGAGCGGCACCTAGAAGTTCCGTGCCGCCGTCGAGCGCCGGATCGCTGAGCAGCATCGGTGGCGTACGGTCGACGATGACCGGAGTTGCGGCGGGCTTCGACGCCTCGACCGGGGCGCCGGCCGGCGGGGAAACCGTCGTGACGCTTCCCGGCGCCGCCAGTCCGAGGATCTTCGCCAGCGGCTTTTCGGTATAGAAGGCAAGCTTGCGCTTGCCGGCCTTGGTGACGTTGATGCCGTCGTCGGAGCGCAGGCGTACCGGTTGGCCGTTGATGTCGGGGCCGGAGGTGACGAAGGCGCCGTTCTCATCGACGAAGCCGTCCCAGACATCGACGAACTCGCCGCCATGAGCCTGGGCGGCCGAATGATAGATGTCGTTGAAGGCCAGCATGTCCGAGGTCATCTTCGCCACCCGGAACGCCGGCATGCCGACCCAAAGGAACGGCACCTTGCTATCTTGAATGGCCTTGCTCAGCGCATCGGTGCGGCGCTCGTATTCCTTGGTCCAGTTCTCGGAGCGCGGCTGCTCGCGCACGTCGCCGACACGCATCTGCTGGCGGTCGTTGGAGCCGAGCATGACCACCACCACGGACGGTTTCTCCGTCTCGATGAGCGACTTGATCTCGGCTGGCCAATTGTAGAAATCGTCGCGGACGAAGCCGGACGAGCCGTTGCTGCGCGAAACGATCCGGACGGCCGGATTGTCGGCAAAGGCGGTGTCGAGGCCCTCGGCCAGCCCGCTCGCCAGGAAATCGCCGACCACCAGCACGACGCGGGCATCCGGCGTCTTTTCGACGATCGGCGTCTCCGGTTCGGCCGGCGGGCGCGGCTTGGGTTTCTTCTTTGGTTTCGGCCTTGCCTGCTGGATGTCGGCCGGTGGCTCGACGCGTTCGCTGCGGCGCGGGAACAGCAGGTCGCGCAGCGACCAGCCGCGGCTTTCCTCCTGTGCGAAAGCAGGAGAATGGAAGGCGCTGGAGCCGGCGACGGCAAGCACGGCCACGGCCAGGACGAGGATCGGCAGGCGGCGAACGATCAGCCAGATGCGCGCAACCGAAACCAATCGCTTCTCCTTCCCTTGGCGCATGACCATGCAAAATGCGGGAAAGTCATGCGCAAGCCGAAGCGCTGCAGCATCCCTTGCGGTATTTCAAAGGATGCTTGACGCCACGGGCGGCTCTACTGCTTGCGGAGCCATTTCAGCACTTCCAAGCTCGGATAGCCATCCTGTGTCAAGCCGACCTTTGCCTGGTAAGCCATGATGGCGGCTTTCGATCCGTCGCCGATCTTGCCGTCGAACTTGCCGTCATAATAGCCGTGCTCGGAAAGCCGCTTCTGCAATTCCTGGCGTTGCTCGAAGGTGAGCTTGGTGAAGGGCCGCTGCCAATCCTGCACAAGGCCTGTGCCGCCGGCGATCTCGTCGGCGAGAAGGCCGACGGCCAAAGCGTATTTGTCGGCATTGTTGTAGGCCTTGATGACCGAAAAATTCCTGATCATCAGGAAAGACGGTCCGCCTCTTCCGTCCGGTACCTTCAAAGTCGCCTTGTCGGTCAGGTTCCGGAACGGCTTGCCATTGGCCCTAACGACGCCGAGCGCCTGCCATTGCGCCAGCGTCTTCGATCCGGCGGGCAGCTTGCCGGCCGGAATGGTGACCTCATAGCCCCAGGTCTTGCCGGCCTGCCAGCCGTTCTTCTTTAAGAGATTGGCGGAGGTCGCCAGCGCGTCTGGGATCGAGTTCCAGATGTCGCGCCGGCCGTTGCCGTCCATGTCGACCGCGTAGCGCTGGTAGCTGGTCGGGATGAACTGGGTCTGGCCCATCGCGCCCGCCCAGGAACCCATCAGATGACTTTCATCGATGTCGCCGGTCTGCAGGATCTTCAGCGCGGCGATCAGCTGGGTGCGGGCATATTTCGACCGCTTCGGGTCGCCATAGGCAAGGGTCGCCAGCGAACGAATGACATTGCGCATGATGTCGTCGCGCTTGAGGGTCTCGCCATAGTTCGATTCCATTGACCAGATGGCGAGAAGGATGTTGCGGTCGACACCGAACCGCGCCTCGATGCGATCCAGCCACGGCTTCCATTTGCGCGCCATTGCCTGACCGTTGGCCACTGACTGGTCATGCACGCGGTTGTCGAAATAATCCCAGGCGGGAGCGGTGAATTCCGGCTGGGTGCGGGCCTTTTCCAGCACGACCGGGTCAGGCTCGATGCCTCTCATGGCCTGGTCATAGACAGCACCCGAAACGCCGCCCGAAACCGCAGTCGCGCGAAAGCCCGCGACCCACTGGCGGAACCCCGCATCGGCGAAAGCGGGTCCGGCAGGCATCAGCAGGGCAAGCGTCAGGCCGGCGGCCGTCACCATTGCCGTCAGGCGCCTTGCGGTGTTGCGAACGGACATCTTTTCCTCCTTCGTCAAATCAGGAAGGATCATTCAACGCCGAACCGGGTTAGTATTTAGTTTACCATAGGTGCTGCTACGAATGAAAAGAGAGGTCGCAGCTTTAAGCTTGCACATTCGACTTGGCCGTTCGGTAATTCAACATTCCGGCGTGAAAATGTCAGGGGGGATTGCGGAGCACCTCGCCGAGCGGATAATGGGCTCAAAACGGATGGGGTCGAGCATGAAGCGAGTTCGCAAGGCAGTTTTCCCGGTCGCCGGCCTCGGTACGCGGTTCCTTCCGGCCACCAAAGCCATTCCGAAGGAGATGCTGACCGTCGTCGACCGGCCGGTCATCCAGTATGTGGTCGACGAGGCGCGCGAGGCCGGTATCGAGCATTTCATCTTCGTGACCGGGCGCAACAAGGCGGTCATCGAGGATCACTTCGACGTCCAGTTCGAGCTCTACGACACGCTGGCGCAGCGCGGCAAGGACGACCAACTCGCCCGCCTGCAACGCCTCCAGCCGGCACCCGGCCAGACCAGCTTCACGCGCCAGCAAGTGCCGATGGGGCTTGGCCATGCCGTCTGGTGCGCGCGCGAGCTTGTCGGCAACGAACCGTTCGCGCTACTGTTGCCGGACATGATCATGCAGTCGGAGAAAAGCTGCATGAAGGATATGGTCGAGCTTTACGCCGAGACCGGCAACAACATCATCGCGGTGCAGGAATGCGATCCGGCCGAGGCGCACAAATACGGCATCGTCGGCCGTGGCGAGGACACCCATCACGGCTTCCGCATCACGGGCATGGTGGAGAAGCCGAAGCCGGGCACCGCGCCCTCCAATCTCTTCATCAACGGGCGCTACATCCTGCAGCCGGAGATTTTCGGCATCCTCGAAAGCCAGGAGCGCGGCGCAGGCAACGAGATCCAGCTGACGGATGCGATGCTGAAGCTGGAGAAGCAGCAGCCCTTCTACGGCTATCATTACAAGGGACGCACCTTCGACTGCGGCTCGCCGGAAGGCTTCGTCGAGGCCAACGTCGCCTTCGCGCTCTGGCGCAACGATATGAACGAGAGCATGGCCGGCGTCATCCGCACCCTGCTGGATGAAGTGCGGCCGGCGGAGCGGCGCGGCGCGGCGTTTTAGGCTACACCCTCAGCCGCACAGCCTTCAGCGCTGCACCTTCAGGCCGAGATAGACGCTGTTGGCGACGTAGTCGCGGCCGGGCAGGTTGCTGGTCAGCTTTTCCGTCCTCACCCGTGTGGTGAGGCCGGCATAGCGGTTCAGCCACCAAGTCAGACCCGCCTCGGCGCTCAAGATCAGGTCATGGCCGTCGGAGCCGGTGTAATCGCGCCAGTCGAGGCCAAGCGACGAGTTCGCCGTCAGATTGGCGCGGACCTGCCGCTCGCCGGTAAGGCGGCTCGAGTAGAGGACATCGCCGCTCTCGTTTGCCGCGGTCGTGCTCTCGATCGTGGTCCTTCCGGTGAGGCCGATAATGGTGCCGCGCTCGGGCGACCATTTGAGATCGGCATTGACGTATGGGCCAGCATTGGCCGGCAGACGATCGTCATCGATGGCTTCGCGCAGCCATCCGACGGAAAATTCGCCGGACAGCTTGTCATCCATGTCGAGCTCGAGGCCGGCGCGGGCGCCGAGCCGCGTCGAGGAGCGCTCGAAACCGTTGCTGTCGAGGCGCAGATCATAGATCCGCCGGCCAGCCTCCGCCTCGACGAAGGGCGTGAGGGCCGGCGAGACCTGATAGCCGGTGCGCAAGGTCGCCGAATAGAGCGTGGAGTCGCGATCCTTCTGCGACAGGACGGTGCCGTCCGAGAGTTTGGCGTCGCCGTAGAAGTCGTGCGTGACCGCGCCGGTCAGCGCGTAGCGCATCTTGCCGACATCCTTCTCGATGCCGAGGCTGCCGTCCACGGTCTGCCGCAGCGGCTGCGAGGTGACACCGGCAATCGCATCGGGCGAAGATGCCGATTCCGGCACCGCTTCATAGCCGAGCTTGGCGATGGCGCGCAGCTCGTTGTCGAGGTCGACATTGAGCTGGCCCTCGATCCGGCCCTGCGCGTCATTGATCTTCTGGCCCGAAAGCGTGTTGCGGAAGATGCCGTAGCCGTCGATGACGGCCGAATTCTCGCGCCAGTCCGAGGTGGCGGAGAAACGCAGTGCCGTCTCCGACAGCACCGCCGGCCTGCCGCCGCTGCTGCCGTCGGCATTGGACGTCGCGGTGAAGCCTTGCTCCAGCGTCGGCCGGAAGACAAAGGTTCCGAGCTTGATGCCGGGGGCGGCGAAGGGGTCATCCTCCGGCTTCATCTTCTGGCCTTCGATCGATCCGGTGCGCTCAGCGCCGGGATCGAGCTTCTGCCGGTCGACGCTGTCGATGGTGAGGGCGCGGCGGTTCGTGTCGACATCCTCGGTGGCCGCGGTATCGGCCCGATCGTCGGCAGCGGAGGTCTTGGCCATGCTGTCGGTGGCTTGGCCGGGTTTCTTCTTCGCCTTTTTCTTGTCGGCAGCCTTGGTGTCGCCTTTCGTGCCGGCATCGGCTGCGCGCTGCCTGGCGGTCGAAGGCCGGCGCGGCCGGGCCGCGGTCAAATTGTCGGCGAAAGGGTCGTCGATGGCCTGCGGCTGGTCGAAGATGCTCCCCGTCGCGCCCGCTGTCTGGTCGCCGTCGGGCACCGCGCCTGGGCTTGCCGGCTCATATGGGTTAGCAGGTGTCTGGCCCTCGGCCGTCTGAGCTACCGGAGCCGCCTGCTCCGGCGATCCCTGCGCGCGCAACTGTCTCGCTTTGCGTTGCTGGTCGACCAGAATCGCCGATTCCGACACCTCGCCGCGCAGCTCGGTTTCCTGCGCGAAGACCGGCGCCGGGCGCAGCAAGGCAAGTACGCTCGCCGCCACCAGCAGCGTGCTGACGGCTATGCCCTTTCGACCTCTTCTCGTTTCAGGCTGGGGCCCCGACATCGTCACCACTGCATGCGCGGCGCAGGCGCGCCATACTTACCGGACCGTAAATGCGGATGGTTAACGGAGGGTTGAAACGGGCTGGTTCCACCGCCCGCGACGCACGCGGAACGGGAATTCCGTTGGACAGGCGGGCGACATGGCGCTAATGGCTTCTGCCATGCATGCGGGGTCCCCAGGAAGAAAGCAGCCGGACAGGCAGGCTGCGATCGAATCGGCGCTGAGAACGGTGGCGACGGAGCAAGCCGGCGTCGCGGCGCTTGCCGCTGCGCTCGGCAACGGCCTGGCCGAGCCGTTCGGGGCCGCGGTGGACATCATCTCGCGGATCGAAGGCCGCGTCATCGTCACCGGCGTCGGCAAGAGCGGCCATATCGGCTCCAAGATCGCCGCCACGCTCGCTTCTACCGGCACGCCTGCCTTCTTCGTCCATCCGGCCGAGGCCAATCATGGCGATCTCGGCATGATCGCCAAGGATGACGCCATCATCGCCATGTCCTGGTCCGGCGAAAGCAAGGAACTGATGGGCATCGTCGCCTATTCCAGGCGCTTTTCGATCCCGCTGATAGCCATCACCTCCGGCGAGAATTCGGCGCTGGCACGGGCCGCGGACGTGATGCTGCTCCTGCCGGTCGTGCCCGAGGCTTGCCCGCACGGGCTGGCACCGACGACATCGACGCTTCTCCAACTGGTCATGGGCGATGCGCTGGCGATTGCGCTGCTCGAGGCACGCGGCTTCACGCCGGATCACTTCCGGACCTTGCACCCGGGCGGGCAGCTTGGCGCCAATCTGACCTTGGTGTCAGAGATCATGAGGACCGGCGATCAGGTTCCGCTTGCCCTTCTCGGCACCAAGATGCCGGAAGCGGTGATGACGCTGTCACAGAAGAAAGTCGGTTGCGTCTGCATCGTCGATACGAACGGCAAACTGGTCGGGATCGTCACCGACGGCGACGTCGCGCGCAACCTGCACCGCAATCTGGCCAACGTCACCGTCGACGAGGTCATGACCCGCATCCCCAAGACGATCGATCCTCAGACGCTTGCGGGCACGGCGATCGCCATGCTCAACGAGCACAATATCGGCGCGTTGGTGGTGATCAAGAACGACATGCCGGTGGGCGTGGTTCACTTCCACGATCTTTTGCGCATCGGCGCCGCTTAGGCCGGCCTGCAAATGGCGGCTTTCTGCGCTTTTTGGTCAGATAGCTTCGACGGTCAGCTCCAGATCGGTATCCGCTGCGCCGGTGACGCGCACTTGCGCGCCCGCTGGCAGGTCCGGGCCGGAAACGCGCCACAGCGTGTCCCCCAGCCTGATGCGGCCGCGGCCGTTCTGGATCGGTTCGGCCAGCGTTGCCGTGCGGCCGACCATCTGCGCGCCGCGGCGGTTGAGCAGCGGCTGATCGACCTCGCCGGCGCGCGCTGCCGTCAGCCTCTTGCCGACGAAGGCCGAGATCACAGACAAGACGAGGAAGGCCAGAACCTGAACCTGCCACGTCCAAATGGCGCCGTTCAATTCGGCCTGCCACGGCCAGATGGCGGCATAGCCGATGAGCAGCGAGATCGCGCCGACGATCAGCGCCGCGAGGCCGATCCAGAGCATGAACACGCCAGGCGCCACGATTTCCATCACCAGGAGCACGAAGCCGAGAACCATCCAGTTCCAGGGGCCGAGCTCCGAAACGATGCGGTCGATCATTGACGTTCTCTCCAACCAGACAGCGTCACATCAGTTGTCGCTTGGCCGCACGACCGGCGGGCGCGAGACCTGCCGCTGCGTGCCGGAAGCGCCGTCGCCCTTGAAGACCTCGCGGGCGATCTCGCCGATGCCGCCCAGAGAACCGATCAGCGACGAGGCTTCGAACGGCATCAGCACGATCTTGTTGTTGCTGGACGAGCCGATCTTGGCCAGCGCCTCGGTGTATTTCTGCGCGACGAAGTAGTTGATGGCCTGCACGTCGCCCTTGGCGATGGCTTCCGACACCACCTGCGTCGCCTTGGCCTCGGCCTCGGCCGAGCGCTCGCGCGCCTCGGCGTCGCGGAAGGCGGCCTCCCTGCGGCCCTCGGCCTCGAGGATCTGCGACTGCTTCAAGCCTTCGGCCGCGAGGATCTGGGCGCGCTTGTCGCGCTCGGCCATCATCTGGCGACCCATCGACTCCACCAGATTGGCCGGCGGGTTGATGTCCTTGATCTCGACGCGGGTGATCTTGATGCCCCACGGATGCGCCGCCTCGTCGACGACACGCAGCAGGCGCTCGTTGATGGCGTCGCGGTTGGACAGCAGTTCGTCGAGGTCCATCGAACCCATGACAGTGCGGATGTTGGTCATGGTGAGGTTGAGGATGGCGTTCTGCAGCCCGGCCACTTGGTAAGCGGCCTGCGCGGCGTTCAGCACCTGGTAGAAGGCGACGCCATCGACGCCGACGATGGCGTTGTCGCGGGTGATGATCTCCTGCGTCGGGACGTCGAGCACCTGCTCCATCATGTTCATCTTGGCGCCGACGCGCTCGAATATCGGGTTGATGATGTTGAGGCCGGGCGTCAGCGTCTTGGTGTACCGCCCGAAACGCTCCACCGTGTAGTTGTAACCTTGCGGCACCGTTTTGATGCCCTTGAAAAGAAGGATGACGACGAGAAGGACAAGAACAATGATGGCAATATCGAAACCGCTGAAGCCCATTTCGTTTCTCCCTCAAAAGGCGGCGACCTCACGAAATCACTTAAGTGTGTTTCCGTAACGTTACAATCAGGTGATCATGAATATTGGTTAGCTGTTTAGTCCCGGCATTTGCTGGAGCGGATTGAGCCAGAAGCGTTCGGGCTGGGAGGCCCATGCCTTGCAGATGGACTCGTAGGGCGTAAGACCTTTGAGGGTCTTGAGCCCTGCGAGCGAAGTTGTAGGCGGCGACGAAGTCGGCGAGATGCTGGCGGAGCTGGTCGTGGCTCTCGTAGTAGAAGCGCTTGACCGTGGCGTCCTTGATGGTCCGGTTCATCCTCTCGACCTGGCCGTTGGTCCATGGGTGCTTGGCCTTGGTCGTGCGGTGCTCAATGTCGTTGGTGGCGCAGGCATATTCGAAGGCATGCGCCCAGAAACGTTCGCCGTTGGCGATGGCTTCCTTGATCAGCGGCACGGCCGAGCCTCCGGCGCCGGGTGTGGTGAACTGGATGCCGTTGTCGGTGAGCACGGTATGAATCTTGTAGGGGACGGCTTTGATCAGCCGCAGCAGGAAGTCTCTCGAGACGGCGGTGGTGGCCTTCTCATGCAACTCGACGAAGGCGAACTTCGAAGTGCGGTCGATGGCAACGAACATGTGCAGCTTGCCCTGCTCGGTGCGCACCTCGGCCACGTCGAGGTGAAAGAAGCCGATCGGATAGGTCTTGAACTTCTTCTTCGCCGGCCTGTCGCCTTCGACATCCGGCAGGCGGCTGATGCCATGGCGCTGCAGGCAGCGATGCAATGAAGACCGCGTCAGATGCGGGATCGTCGGTTGCAGCGCATAGAGGCAGTCGTCGAGTGGCAGCAACGTATAGCGCCGAAAGGCAACGATGACTGCCTCTTCCTCGACGGAAAGAACCGTCGACCTCGGCTCTTTTGGGCCGGTCGGCAAATCAGCGACCGAGGTCCGATTCTTCCATTTGCCGACCGTCTTCTGGTTGATCCCGTAGCGCTTGGCCAGCGCCCTCAAGCTCTCTTGACTATGCTGTATCGCTCGACGGACCGCCTCTGTCGTCGTGGCGCTCCCGTGAAGAACCTGGCCCATAGCGCATCCTTTGATTCGGAGGACAAGGATGCCCCATCAAAGCCTGGGATCAAACAGTTAGCGGAGGCTTTTGCGCACCGGATTCAAGGTCTGTCGGTGAAGACCGTCACACCCAGCCGGACAGCTCGCGCCGCACGAGCGCTTCGATCACCGCCATGCCCTCGGTGCTGTCGTTGAGGCAGGGGATATGAGTGAAGTCCTTGCCGCCGGCATGGTGGAAGGTCTCGGCCGCCTCGCGGCCGATCTCGTCCAACGTCTCGATGCAGTCGACGGAGAAGCCGGGATTGACGACAGCGATCGACTTGACGCCGTCCTTCGCCAGCTTCTCGACGGTGACGTCGGTGTAGGGCTGCAGCCATTCCTGCGCGCCGAAGCGCGATTGGAAGGTGGTGATGAGCTTCTTCTCGTCCCAGCCGAGCCTCGCCCGCAGCAACCGGGTCGTCTCCAGACAATGCGCGCGATAGGGATCGCCCTTGTCGGAATAGGGTTTTGGGATGCCATGGTAGGAGGTGATGACCACCTCCGGCACGAAGTCGAGCGTCGCCAGATGCTTCTCGATCGAACGGGCGAGCGCCTCGATATAGACCGGCTCGTCATAATAGGGCGGCACGCTGCGGATCGCCGGCGCATGCCTGATCCTCATCAGCGCGCGGAACAGCTGGTCATTGGCGGTTGCCGTCGTCGTCGCCGAATATTGCGGATAGATCGGAAAGGTGAGGATGCGCTCGCAGCCTTGCTCGACCAGCCGTTGGGCGACGTCCGCCGTCGAGGGATTGCCATAGCGCATCGCCCAGTCGACCACGACGTTGGGCAAGTCACCAAGCGCGCCGCTAAGCTTCTCGGCCTGCGAGCGGGTGAAGGTGCGCAGCGGCGACTCGTTCTTTTCGGTGTTCCAGATCCGGGCGTAATTGGCGCCCGACTTTTTCGGCCGAGTGGTGAGAACCAGCCCGTAGAGGATCGGATACCAGATCGCCTTGTTGAGCTCGATGACGCGCGGATCGGAGAGGAATTCCCTGAGATAGCGCCACATTGGCTTGAATTCGGTCCCATCCGGCGTGCCTAGATTGATCAGCATGATGCCGATCTTGCCCGATTTCGTCGGCGCGGCGCCCGCCAGCGCCGGATCGGCGGCTTTCGCATCGGCAGGGCTGGCAAGCGTCATCAACCGTCTCCGGGCACCGAAGGGCTGGAGCAGTTCAGCGTTTCACGGAACGCTGAACTGCTCCAGCTATTTGTTTTTGCGCAATTCCAGACGGAAAACCGTGCAAACTCTCTTGGAATTGCGTTGAGCGCCCGCGAAACTAGCGACGCCGCGCCGGTTTTCAATGCTGCGTCTGGCCGCACCTTACCGCGTTCCAGCTTGAAAACGGAACACCCGCCCGGTTTCCTGGGCGGGTGCCATGAATGCCCGAGGGCTTACTTCGCGGCCGGCGGGATGGTCAGCGTCGCGCCGAGCGGCAGGCGACGCGGCCTGTAGTCCTTGTTGGCCTCGGAGATCAGCTTCCATTTGGCGCCGTCGCCATAATTTTTCTTGGCCAAATCCCAGTAGGTGTCGCCGGCGGCGATCACGTGGCTGGTTTCTGGGCCGGTCCCGGTAGGCTTGGCTTCGGCGGGCGCTGTCTCGGCCGGCTTGGCCGGTTCTGCGGCCGGGGCCGGCGTCGTCGTTTCGGCGGGCTTTGCCGGTTCTGCCGGGGTCGGTGTGGCCGGAGCGGTTTCGGCCGAAACCGTCGGCGGCGTGCCGGCTATGTCGCCGGAATTGGACGGCAAGGCCGGCATTGCGGGCTCGGCGGTCGCCGGCGCTGTCTCGGCAGGCTTTGCCGGCTCTGCTGCCGCTACCGTCGCTCCGACTTCGGTGATGCGGCCGTCGAGCTTCGGCGTGTAGGGCCGGTGCGCGCCGAGATAATCGGCCACCACCTGCTCCAGGCCCGGGCCGTAGTCATAGGCGTCCGTTGCCTTCTCGGCGAAGACCTTGTAGCCGTCGCCGCCCTGGCGGACGTAGTTGTTGGTGGCGACGAGATACTGCTTGTCCGGGTTGATCGGCGCCCAGGCGCCGTTCTCCATCACCTCGACCGATTTGACGCGGCCGGCATTGGGCGCGACCGACTTGTCGAAGGAGTATTTCAGCCCGGCCACCTGCGGGAAGCGGCCGGCACCGTCCTCGATCTGGCTGAGGCCGCTTTCCAGCCCTGCGACCAGATCCTTGCCGGAGATCTTGAACGTCGCCAGCGTGTTCTGGAACGGCAGGACGGTCAGTACCTCGCCCATGGTCACGGTGCCCTGGTCGATCGAGGCGCGCAGGCCGCCGCCGTTCGAGATGACGATCTCGACGCCCTGGCCCTTGACGCGATCGAGGACGGCGTCGGAGACGAGATTGCCCATTTCGCATTCGCGGGCGCGGCAATTCTCGCGGCTGCCGTCGATCGGCTTGGTCGTCTCGGCGACCTCCTTGTTCTTCAGCGCCTCGATCGGCGCGCCAAGCTCCTTGATGCGGGCAAGAACGGCTGGATCGGGAGTGATCGACTTGTCGAGGAAGATCGGGTCGCCGCTCGCTTCCTTGACGACGCCATTGTCGTCGAACACGACCTTGAACTCGCCGAGATATTTCGAATAGGACGCTGCCTGCACCACCGGCACCTTGTAGCCGTCGGGGTTGTCGACCATCGTCGGATAGGGGCCTGCCGCCTTGGGGTCGGTGTTGGACAGCAGCGTGTGGCTGTGGCCGCCGACCACCACGTCGACACCCGGGATCTTGGCGATCACGTCGCGCTCGCGGTTGTAGCCGATGTGGGTCACCGCGATGATCTTGTTGATGCCCTGCGCCTTCAGTTTCTCGACCTCGGCCGTGATCGACTTGACGTCGTCGGCGATGGCAATGTTCGGACCCGGCGAGGCAAGCTCCGGCGTGTCGTTGGTGACGGCGCCGACAATGCCGATCTTCTGGCCACCGATCTCGACGACCATCGACGGCTTGATCTTGCCCGCCGCGCCGGATTTATCGTTGGGCACGACGTTGGCGCTGACGATCGGGAACTTCGCCTTGTCGAGGTAAGGCACCAGCGCGCTCTCGCCGTCGTCGAATTCATGATTGCCGAGCGTCACAGCGTCGGGCTTGATCTCATTGAGAAATTCCTCCTCCGCGGCACCCTTATAGGTGATGTAGAACAGCGATCCCTGAAAGCTGTCGCCTGCATTGAGCAGCAACACGTTCTGACCCTCGAGCTTCTTGCGCTCCTGGGCGATCGCGGTGACCAGCCGGCCGGCGCCGCCAATGCACTCGCCTTTGGTTTCCTCTTCGGCAGAACAGGTCGACTCGTATTTGTTGTTGCCTTCGATGCGGCTGTGCCAGTCGTTGAAATGCAAGATGTTCAGCGTGTAGTCGGCAAAGGATGCTCCGGCCGACATGCCAATCGTCGAGGCAGACAGAGCTAGAACGGCGGCAATCTTCTTCATCTTCGTCTCCCGGATAAGCTGACCTGAAGTGCTTAATGCCCTCGCTTGACTGGAAAATAACAGTCAGCTTCGGGTCATGTTCACATCGCGTTTTTGTCGATGCAAGCGGAAATCAGGAAGAGCTTTGCCGGCACAAAAAAGAACGGCGGCTCACGCCGCCGGCCCCGACAAGATCGATCTCTCCATAGAGCGTTTCACCGTTTCACGGAAACGCCGAACCGCTCTTTTACGCATTCCGGACGGAGGCTACGGCGAAATCGCCGAACTCAACCGTTACATACTTTCCTGGAATTGCCCTACGCTCAGGCCCGGCGCGTCAGCACGAAATTCTGGCCGCTGGCGCTGGTGCAATTGAGCTGGCTGGTGGAGACCATCAAGCAGTTGAAGCTGACCGGCGTCTGACGAATCAGCGAGGTGCCGTGGATCTCGACCGAGGTCGGGCCGGTCATGGTGTAGCTGCCCTCAGACAACTTCTGGCCGGTGTCGGTCGCTACGGTGGTGAAGCTGCCGGCGGTGAAGGTCGACAAGCCGGTGCCCTTGGCGTCGATCCAGTTGCCCTCGACTCCCTTGGGGGCGGCGGCGATCGGTTCGGAAGGTCCGGTGGTGGTGCAGGCGGCAGCGGCCAGAAGGCTTGCCGCGGCGCCTGCCGAAAGCAATTTGCGCGCAATGGTCATTTTGAAAATCCTCTCCTCTCGCATCGGCCCGAAAATCGGTTTCCGATTTTCGGAAAGCACGATGCGTCCATTCAAAGTGCTAGAGCGTACTTTGTGCGTCCGAATGGACGCACTTCACTCTAGGCCGCTTCATTTCAATCGCCCGATTTCCGGGCGATTGCAAGGTGGAGACGGCGGTAAGTCCGGCTGCTATCGCACCAGGATGTTGCGGAACTGCCACGGGTCTTCCTTGTCCATGTCCTCGGGAAAAAGGCCGGGACGATTATCGAGCGGGGTCCAGTCGGTGTAGTAGCCCCTGACCGGCCCGAGATAGGGCATCTGCACCTCCAGGCAGCGCCTGAAATCCATCTCGTCGGCCTCGACGATGCCGGCCATCGGATTTTCAAGCGCCCAGACCATGCCGGCCAGCACCGCCGACGTGACCTGCAAGCCGGTGGCGTTCTGGTACGGCGCCAGCTTGCGGGCCTCGGCCAAGGACAGCTGCGAGCCGTACCAGTAGGCGTTCTTGTCATGGCCGTAGAGCAGCACGCCGAGCTCGTCGACGCCGTCGACCAGCTCGTTCTCGTCGAGCACATGATGGACAGGCTGCGCCTTGCCGGCCGCACCGAACATCTCATGCAGCGATAGCACGGCGTCGTTGCACGGGTGATAGGCGTAATGGCAGGTCGGGCGGTAGTTGACCTTGCTCTTCTTGCCGCGCACGGTGAAGAAATCGGCGATCGAGATCGCCTCGTTGTGCGTCACCAGGAAGCCGTATTGCGGACCGGGCGTCGGGCACCAGGAGCGCACGCGGGTGTTGGCGCCGGGCTGCTCCAGGAAGATCGCCGCCTGCGAGCCCTGCTTGTGCTTCTTGCCGTTCTTCGGCATCCAGGTCTCGTGCGTTCCCCAGCCGAGCTCGGCCGGCTGCATGCCTTCCGAGATGAAGCCCTCGACCGACCAGGTGTTCCAGAACACGTCCATCGGCTTCGGCTTCTTGGTGCGCTGGGTGTCGCGCTCGGCGATGTGGATGCCCTTGACGCCGGCCTTCTTCATCAGCTTCGCCCAGCCATCGCGGTCGTGCTCCGCCGGCACCACAAATTCGAGCCCGAGATCGGTGGCGAGGTTGACCAGCGCCTGCTTGACGAACCACGAGACCATGCCGGGATTGGCGCCGCAGCAGGAGATGGCGGTGGTGCCGCCGGGAGCCTTTTCTTTCTCCACGCGCACGCTCTCGCGCAGCGCATAGTTGGTGCGCGAGGCGTTGTCGGCCGTTTCGTCGAAATAGAAGCCGAGCCACGGCTCGACCACGGTGTCGACATAGAGCACACCGAGCTTGCGGCAGAGCTTCATCAATTCGAGCGAGGAGGTATCGACCGACAGGTTGACGCACATGCCCTGGCCGCGGCCATTGGTGAGAAGCGGGGTCAGCAGCTTCTTGTAGTTCTTCCTGGTCACCGCGTCGTGGATGAAGGTGATGCCGCGCTCGTCGAGCAGCTTGCGGTCGGTATCGCGCGGGTCGATGACCGCCATGCGCGATTTGTCGAACTTGAAATGGCGTTCGATCAGCGGCAACGTTCCCCGTCCGATCGAGCCAAAGCCGATCATCACGACAGGGCCGGTGATTTCACCGTAAACGGGCCAGTTTTCATTCGCCATTTTTTCGCACACTCCTTCAAACACGCGCAAAACCGGGCACTCTTCACCCCGCGGTCAGGCGCTACAATCACAGATCATTGTCACAAACCAGCGAAAACCGCCAATCGCCGACTAAGCCCGCATGGCGACGTGGTTAAGCGGCCTTGGCCATGCTGTTGAGGTAGGCGACCAGCCGGTCGCGATCGGCGGTGAGGCCCTTGTAGTCGAGCTGCGCCCGGTCGAGGGCCTTGAGCTGTTCGGCGAAAGAGGCCGCCAGCGTCGCCCTTTCAGGGTGCCGGTCGAGCACCGCAAGCGGGTCGAGGTGGATGCGGATAGTGAAGAGGATGTCGCGCGAGACCGGCAGCTTGCGCAGCGTCTGCCGCTCGACTCGGATGAAGGCGTGGGCGTTGATGTCGCCGTCGGGGAAGCGGGTGGGCCGGTTGGTGGCGCGGTCGATGCGCTCCCCGTTGGAAAGCGGATGATAGAGCGCCTCGCCCGCCTGGATCGACCAGTTGAAACGTTCGACCGCCTGGCCCTGCAGGCCGTCGAACATGCGGTTTATCAAATCGGCGGGCCGCGTGCCCGGGCCGAAGCCCGGCACGGGCGCATGGATCTGCTGCAGCGGCTTGCCGAATTTTTCGCGGAGCGACCAGGACGAAGGAAAGCAGAGCGATCCGGCGACGAGCCGCCAGCCGTCGTCGCCCCGCCGCATCAGGATCAAATCCTCCTGCACAAGCAGGGACGCCAGGACGAGCGGCGCTTCGCGCAGTCCGGGAGAGAGCTTGCCGATCGCTCCGTCGGGGCCGAACCCCTCGATGGCGGAGCCTGTGCCGTGGTGAGTCCCTGGGTGTTTTTCTCGGAGATGGGCGACGAGGAGGTCGAGCACTTCGCGCTGTGCGTCGCGCGTATCGTCTTGCTCGACAAAGACCTTTTCAGGAATCTCCGTGTAAAGCCGCCGCTTTTCGGCGAGATAGGGCAAGAGGAATTCATCGACCTCGATCCAGCAGTCGAGCTCGAGCGGCTTCAGGCCGATGGTGAAGAGTTTCGAGGACCCGTCATAGGGCGTGTGGGTCGGGAGCGTGTGGGTGGTCATGCTTGCTTCAAACAGAAAATGGCTTCTCTCAAAAGAAAAGGACTGGCGGCTCCAGTGTCAGGCGAGTTGCGCCGGGATCAGCCCGCGCAGCGAATTGCCGACGAAGATCGCCTTCGCGGACTTCAGATCATCAAAGGTGTAGATCGCTTCCGCGGCGCGGCCTTCGTCCAGAAGCTCGCCGCGCAATACTCCAGGAAGCAGGCCGCAGTCGAGCCGAGGCGTCGCGAGCACGCCGTCACCGAAGTCGGCGAAGAGATTGGTGATCGTGCCTTCGCAGAGCTCGCCGCGCTCGTTGGCAAGCAGCACCTCGTCGGCTTGCGTGATGAGATATTCGGCACGTGCGTGCGTGTAGACCTGTCGCAGGCTGGTCTTGTGGCGCAGCAGCATGTTGCCGGAATCGAGGCAGACCCGCGCCAGCTGCAGCCGCCAGACCCTGTCCGCAGCGAGCGGTTCGTAAGGCTGCGCCGATGCCGTCGCCTCGCCATTGCGCTGCAGGACGAGGCGGGTGCGCAATGCGATCTGCTGCCCGCCGACCGCTCCCGTCAGCGCCTCGCCGACCCGTTGCGGGTGGCAGGCAAAGCCAAGCTCCGCCGCCGAAGCGTAAAGCCGCCCTAGATGCCGCTCGAAGCGCAGGAACCCCGAGCCAGGCTCCCAGCGCATGGTCTCGATCAGTTCGAAGTCGGCACGGTTCCCGTCGCGAAGCGCGCTTTCAGAAGACACTCCCGATACTCCTCATCGGCGGTCGAATCGAAGACGACGCCGCCGCCGACATTGTAGACGGCCTCGCCATCGGCAAAGAGCGAGATGGTGCGGATCGCCACCGAGAACCGCATCGTGCCGCCGGGCGCGACCCAGCCGATGGCACCGCAATAGACGTCGCGCGGCACGCCTTCCAGGTCGTGCAATATCTCCATGGCGCGGATTTTTGGCGCGCCGGTGATCGAGCCGCAGGGAAAGAGCGCGGCGAAAATCTGGCGAATGCCGACATCCGGCAGCAATCTTGCGCGTACCCGGCTCACCATCTGGTGGACGGTCGGATAGGTCTCGATGCGGAACAGCTCCGGCACCTCCAGCGTGCCGATCTCGCTGATCAGCGAGATGTCGTTGCGCAGCAGGTCGACGATCATCCGGTTCTCGGCCTGGTTCTTCTCGTCGGTGCGCAGGAACGCCTTCAGCCGCTCATCCTCGGCCCTGGTCGCGCCGCGCGGCGCCGTGCCCTTCATCGGGTGCGTCTCGATCATACCCTCGTCATCGATCTCGAAGAAGAGCTCCGGCGAGCGCGACAACACGATCGGATCGCCGAGCGAGACCAGCGCGCCGTATTTCACCGGCTGGCGCCCGGTCAGCGCCTCGAAGGCGGCGAGCGGATCGCCGGACCATTGCGCATGGACCGGGAAGGTCAGGTTGCCCTGGTAGCAATCACCCTTGCGGATATGGTCGTGGAGGCGAGCGAAGCGGAGGGCATAGTCCTCGGCCGACCATCCCGTCCTGGCGTCGAAAATCGGGCCGTTGGTCGCTAGCCCGTTGCCTTTCGGCACGGCCTGTTCGAGCGGCACGTCGAAGACGCCGAGACAGATCAGTGGCGCGCGGCGGCCCTCCGGCAGCAGCGGCACCAGCTTCGGCTCAAGCAGGTAGCCGGCCTCGTAGGAGAAATAGCCGGCCAGCCATTTGCCGGCGTCGGAGGCCGCCTGCGCTGCTTCGAGCGCCGGCGCGAATTCGGCCGCGGTTCGCGCGATGATGATCTCGAGCGGCCTGTCGAAGACGAGCTGGCGGCCGGCCTCGTCATTGCGGAAGATTGCGGAAGGCAGGGACATAAGCCTCGGATACGGTCCATTCAGTCGAACGCTCTATATGGGGGCTGGGCGGGGTGCAATCGAGGGAACGGCGTCGGGCGGCGCAAAGGCGTTTTCGGTAACTGATTTTGCAAGGATTGGCGGAGACACCAGAACTTCGTCATCCACGGGCGGAGCGGAAGCGAAGCGGACGCGGAGACCCGAGAATCCATTCCGTGACCTCGCGCGAAGGGTAAAGGCCGTGCAGAACGAAGACTTTTCTGCACCGCCGCAGCGCTTTTAGGTAACGGAATGGATCCTATGGTCCGCGCTGCGTCGCTTCGCTCCTTGCTACGCCATAGGATGACGAAGTGATGGACGTCTCCGGCCTACCTCCGGCATTTGCCATACCGGCGAGATGTTCAGCTGTTGCTGGCGGTGCCTGCCGTCGGGAAGCGACGGGCGAATTCGGCCTCGTCACCCGCAGCCAGTAATTTCGCCTGCTCGATCCATTTCTCGCGCTCGATGCGACCATCGAAATTGAGAACCTCCTCGACGCGCTTCACGTCGGCCTCGGTCCACGCGGCGATCTGGGCGTAGGTGGTGACGCCCTGATCCTTGAGCAGCTTTTCGTTGACCGGACCAATGCCGATCAGGCGGCGCAGATTATCCGCCTTGCCGTTGGGCGCCGTCGGCGCGACGGCTTTCTTCGGAGCCGGTGCGGCTTTCCTTGGCGCCGCGCTTGCCTTCGGCGCGGTCGCCGTCTTGGCCGCCGCCGGTTTCTTGGCCGGCACGGTCTTGGTCGAGGCCGATTTTGCCGCGGACGATTTCGCGGGCGTCGATTTGGCCGCGGCCGGTGTCGACGACATCAGCGCCGTCGGCGCGGGCGCGTCGGCCTTGTCGGCGCCGGCTTTGGCGGGTGTCCCGCGCAGCTGGCGCTCGAGATCGGCGCGGGCGCGGCCACAGGTGTCGAGCTCGCCGCTCAGGCGGTCCGTGTCGGCGCGAAACCGGTCGCGCTCGCTCCTTGCGCGATCGAGATCGCCGCGCAGACTGTCGAGCTCGCCGCGCAGGCGGCCCCAGATGAACCAGCCAACCAGGACACCCACAACGAATGCCAGGAGCATGTAGAAGAAAGTGCTCATTTCCCTCTCCGGTCCGATCTGTCGGCCGCGGCCCGAAATGGCGAGCTTGCCGCGACGATCGTCAATCGTTCCGCGTTCGGCGGAACAGCCGCTTCAAAAGAGCTGTCGGCTCTCCTCCGCCATGGCCGACGGCATCATCGCATTCGCCGAAGCGCCGCGAGGGGCCGTCTCTGCCCTTGGCGATGCGTCCGGCTGAGCTTGAGGCGGGACGCTATCATATGCCTCGCTGAAAACTAATTGAAAAATGCGGCGGAGTTATTGAAGAACAGCTATTTAGAAAAGAATAAGCTGCTCCTAATATTAAATTTAGCTAAAATACTATGGATTATGCCGCCGGGCGAACGCCCGTCATTTGTCGAGCGCTTCCAGCTCGTCGATCAGCGTGCTGATCACGCCAAGGCCGATCTGCCAGAAGGCAGGATCGGTGGCGTCGAGGCCGAAGGGTGCCAGAAGCTCCGAGTGATGCTTGGTACCGCCGGCGCGCAGCATCTCGAAATACTTCTCCTGAAAGCCGCGCTCCGCATTCTGGTAGACGGCATAGAGCGAGTTCACCAGGCAGTCGCCGAAGGCGTAGGCATAGACGTAGAAGGGCGAGTGGATGAAGTGCGGGATGTAGGTCCAAAAGACTTCGTAGCCATCGCGCAGCCTGATTGCCGGCCCCAGGCTTTCGGCCTGAACTTCCAGCCAGAACTGGCCCAGCCTGTCCGAGGTCAGCTCGCCGTTGCGGCGCTCGGCATGCACCTTGCGCTCGAACTCGTAGAAGGCGATCTGGCGCACGACGGTATTGATCATGTCCTCGACCTTCTGGGCGAGCATTGCCTTACGTTCGCGCTTGTCGGCGGTCTGGTCGAGCAGCGAGCGGAAAGTCAGCATCTCACCGAAGACGGAGGCGGTCTCGGCCAGCGTCAGCGGCGTCGAGGCCATCAGCGCGCCCTGGCCAGCGGCCAGCACCTGGTGCACGCCGTGGCCAAGCTCATGCGCCAGCGTCATCACATCGCGCGGCTTGCCCATGTAGTTGAGCAGCACGTAAGGGTGCGCCGACGGCACCGTCGGATGGGCGAAGGCGCCGGGCGACTTGCCGGGCCTGACCGGCGCGTCGATCCATTTGCGGTCGAAGAAGGTCCGCGCGATCTCCGCCATCTCCGGCGAGAAGCGCTGATAGGCCGACAGCACCGTGTCCTTGGCGTTGTCCCAGCGGATCACCGCTTGCGGTGTCTCGGGCAGCGGCGCGTTGCGGTCCCAGTGGTTCATCACTTCCATGCCGAGCCAGCGCGCCTTCATCGCATAGTAGCGGTGCGAAAGACGCGGATAGGCCTCGCGCACGGCGGCCGCGAGCGCATCGACCACGCCGCGCTCGACGCGGTTGGCGAGATGGCGTGAATCGGCGATGTCCTCGAAGCCGCGCCAGCGGTCGGAGATCTCCTTGTCCTTGGCTAAAGTGTTGGTGATGAGCGTGAAGGTCCGCAGGTTCTTGCGGAAGGTCGCGGCGAGCGCCTCGGAGGCGCGGCGGCGCACTTCGCCATCGGAGTCCTGCAACCGGTTCAACGCCGGCTCCAGCGTCAGCTCCTCGCCGTCGACATCGAAGCGCAGGTCGGTCATGGTCTCGTCGAACAGGCGGTTCCAGGCGCCGCGCCCGGTGACCGACTTTTCATGGAACAACTGCTCGACCCGGTCCTCGAGCTGGTAGGGTTTGTCCTTCCGGAGGTCGAGCACCCAGGGCCGGTAGTGGGCGAAGGCCGCGTCGGCCGCAAGCGCGCTTTCGATCACCGCGTCGTCGATCAGGTTGAGCTCCAGCGCGAAGAACAGCAGGTGCGCGCTGGCATCGGTCATCTTCTCCTGGACGTCGCCGTAGAGCTTGGCGCGCTGCGGATCGGCGGTGTTGCCGGCATAGACCAGCCCGGCATAGGAGACGATACGGCCGATCAGTTCCTCCAGCGCCTCGTAGGTCTTCAGTGCGTCGCCGAGCCGGCCGGCGGCGCCGCGTTCGGCCTCGGCGGCCAAAGTGCCCTTCCAGCGGCCCTCGAAGGCGATGGCGTCGCTTGCCGCCCGGGCGATGTCGCGCTTCAGCTCCGGCGCCTCCATGCCGGAATAGAGATCGGCGAGATTCCATTCCGGCAGATCGCCAAGCTCCGCCGCGCCCTGGCCGGACGCTGGCGCCGAAAGCCGCCGACCAAACATCATGCGCATCAACAATACCTTCTTTGAATCAAGGGACCAAAATCAAAGGGAAAGGAGAAGCCGGTCAAATCCTAAGGAATTCGTTCACCGGGTTTTTTGAAACCTTATTTAGAACCCTGTGCCAAGATGATCCATGGGGATTTCTCAAGGCCGGGCAACCAACACAGTCATGACAGGTTCCATACTCATAGTCGATGACGATCCCGTGCAGCGCAGGCTGCTCGAGGCGGCGGTGACGAAATTCGGCCACAGCGCCATCGTCACGGAGGGCGGCGAGGCGGGGCTCGACGTGCTCGACGGACCGAACGCGCGCGATGTGTCGGTCGTCATCCTCGACCTGGTCATGCCCGGCCTCGACGGCATCGGCGTGCTGAAGGCGATGCGCGAACGCGCCATCAACCTGCCGGTCATCGTGCAGACCGCGCAGGGCGGCATAGAAACCGTCGTCTCGGCCATGCGCCACGGCGCCTTCGATTTCGTCGTCAAGCCGGCCTCGCCCGACCGGCTGCAGACATCGATTTCCAATGCCTTGAAGGTCGAGGCGGTCGAGGACGAGATGAAGCGCACGTCGCGGCGGCGCGGCGGTCATCTCACTTTCAAGGATCTGATCACGCGCAGCCCGGCGATGGACCGGGTGATCCGTCTCGGGCAGAAGGCTGCGGCATCCAACATCCCGATCCTCATCGAGGGCGAGTCCGGCGTTGGCAAGGAACTGGTGGCGCGCGCCATCCAGGGCAGCGGCGACCGCCGCTCGAAACCCTTCGTCACAGTCAATTGCGGCGCCATCCCGGACAATCTCGTCGAATCGATCCTGTTCGGGCACGAGAAGGGCTCCTTCACCGGGGCCACCGACAAGCACACCGGCAAATTCGTCGAAGCGCATTCGGGCACACTGTTCCTGGACGAGATCGGCGACCTGCCCCTCGACGTGCAGGTCAAGCTTCTGCGCGCCGTCCAGGAGGGCGAGGTCGATCCGGTCGGCGGCCGGACGACCGTCAAGGTCGACATCAGGCTGATCTCGGCGACGCACCGCAACCTGCTCCAGCAGGTCAAGGACGGCAAGTTCCGCGAGGACCTGTTCTACCGTCTGAACGTCTATCCGATCTTCGTGCCGCCGTTGCGCGACCGGCGCGACGATATTCCCTATCTGGTCAGGCATTTCATGGAAAAGGTGGCGCCGGCTGATCCGCGCCATCGCCCCACCGGCGTATCGGCCAAGGCGCTGGCAATGCTGCAGGCCTACGACTGGCCGGGCAACATCCGGCAGCTCGAAAATGCGGTGTTCAGGGCGTCCGTGCTCGCTGAAGGCGAATTGCTGACCGAAGAGGAATTCCCGCAAATCCGCGCGCAGGTCGAAGGCACGGTGAACCTGAATGCCGAACCGGCGCTGGCCACTGCCGCGGTCGCGGCCGAGACGCAGCCGGCCGCCGTTTCCAACGGGGCAGGGGCTGCATTTCCCGAGAGCGACGCCCCGGCGCGGCCGCAGCCCCGCTTCGGCACACTGAGAGCCTTGGACGAGCGCGGCAATGTGCGGGCGCTGGCCGATGTCGAGCTCGAGATGATCAAGCTTGCGATCGACCACTATAACGGCCAGATGAGCGAGGTGGCGCGCCGCCTCGGCATCGGACGCTCCACGCTCTACCGCAAGTTGAAGGAATATGGCATTGACCCCGAGGCGGGTCGTCTCGACCGGCTTGCGTCCTGAGACGCAAGCGCCACTCCAGCTTGCCTTCCTAAGATCCGAGTCAAATTGTCGCTTTTTGATCGGAAGGCGCTGTTTTTCAGTGGCTTGCCTGCTGGCGATCACACATTAAGGCGAACGGTAACAGATCGTGTTTCGGTTCACGCCGAATTCTCGATCTAAACCAGCGATTTACCACGAAATACAGTGCATCATTTTTGACGGGATATCGCCACTGTGTTACCGCATTTTGGCTTCAATAAGCGATGATTAACCATTAGGATCGATATTCGGATGTGAGAACCACGCATCCGTTTGGGCAAATCCGGGGACAAACGGCAGCCTGCAAGGCCTTTTGATTTGAACCAAGTCGAACGACACACAAACGGGCGGCATTTTCACATGAGCGTCTGGCCGAGGTGGCTGACGTTTGTGATTTTGGCCGTCGGGTTCCTCTCGGCAGCGGTCTCCGGCGCGAAGGCCGAAATCCGTTCGCTGAAGCTCTATCACCTGCATACGCACGAAAAGGCCGAGATCGTCTACAAGCGCAATGGCCGCTACGATCCTGAAGGCCTGCGCAAGATCAACATTATCCTGCGCGATTGGCGCCGCAACGAGCCGACCAAGATGGATCCTCGGCTGCTCGACCTGGTGTGGGAAGCGTACCGCGAGAGCGGCGCGACCGACTATATCCAAGTCGTCTGCGGTTACCGCTCTCCGGCCACGAACTCGATGCTACGCAGCCGCAGCCGCGGCGTCGCCGAAAAAAGCCAGCACATGCTCGGCAAGGCCATGGATTTCTACATTCCCGGCGTGCCGCTGAAGAAGCTGCGCAATATCGGCCTCAAGATGCAAGGCGGCGGCGTCGGCTACTATCCGAGGTCCGGCTCGCCGTTCGTCCATTTGGATGTCGGCAATGTCCGCCACTGGCCGGGCATCAGCCGCCAGGAACTGGTCAGCCTGTTCCCGAACGGCAAGACGCTGCATGTGCCGAGCGACGGCCGGCCGCTGCCGGGCTATGAGCAGGCCTTGGCCGCCTACAAGGCACGCACGGGTGCCGGTACCCCCAACATCGAACTGGCCAGCGCAGGCGGCTCGACCAAGCATTCGGGTGGTCTGCTTGCTGCCCTCTTTGGTGGTGGCGAGGACGAGGCCGACGACAGCGCCGACGTCGCCAGCGCCGAGCCCGCGCCGCAGCCGAAGGCCGTGAAGCAGGTGGCGACGGCCAAGAGAAGCAACCTGCCCGGCATCGCCATCGTCTCGCCTCAGAACGCCAAGCGCGCCGACATCCCGCAGATCGCGGATGACAGCACCGACGATTCGCAGCAGCCGCAGCAGGACACGCCTGAAACGATCATCGCCGCGCTGCCGCCGAAGGAGATTCCGGTCCCTGCTTTCGCGCCGCGGCCGAAGGTCGATGTCGGCCAGCAGACGCCTGAAAACGTGCCGTTCGCCGTGGCGGACGCCTCGGCCACGACCGAGCAGGCGGTGGCGACGGCGCATGCTCCGGTCAATGTGCCGTTCGGCATGGCCGCCGGCGCGGCACAGGCCGCGGCCGATCCCGCGCAGGTGGCGGTCAACAACATCCCGCTGCCGACTTGGCGTCCCGACCGCTCGACACCGGCCGAGCTCACGCCCAAGGACAAGAACGTGCTCTTGGCGCTGGCGGAAACGGCCTCGCAGGACAAGAACGCGACCGATGCCTTCTCGGTACTGCCGACCGCGCGGCCCGACACAAGCAAGCCGGATGAGATCAAGGCTGTGCTCGAACAGGCCAGCGCAACCAATGTGGCCGGCGCGAGCGGCGCCGAATATGAGGTCGCTTCACTGACGGCGCCGGCGCCGCGCTCGGCGTTCAACGATCCGTCGGGCCTCGATGCGGCTTCGCCGCGTCAAGCCATCGCAGCCCGTCCGGCCGGCACCGATCCGGCGCAGGCGATCGGCGGCGGCGTGAAGACGACGCGCAAGGAGGCCAGGCCTTCCGCCAACGACCTGCGGCCGGGGCCGAAGGCGATGGTGGTGGCGACGCCGCCGCAGGCAGCGCGCTGGGCGCTGGGCAGTGGTGAGAACATAGCCACCGTTTCCGATCCGACGACGGCGCCGCGCTATGCCTATAACATCGTGCATACGCCGCCGAGCGAGGTCTACACGGCCGGCTTCCAGACAGACCCCCAGACGCCGGATGCCAGCCGGTTCACCGGCAACGCGGTGAAGTTCCTTTCGGTCGCCCGCTTCCAGACGAAATAGCGAGCCTGCCAGGATCGCAAAAGCCGCGTTGGACACCAGCGCGGCTTTCGCTTTTTATGCTGCCTGCCCTCACCGCCGGTGTCCCGCCTGGGCGGGTTCAGTCAACTTCCAGCGCAGGCGCCTCGCCCCTTGCCAGAAGCCGCGCGGCATCGCGCGCCGGGGGCATGCCGAACTGGCGTGCATATTCCCGGCTGAACTGGGAAGCGCTTTCGTAGCCGACGGCAAAGGCGACACGCGCTGCGTTGCCAGGCTGTGCGATCAGCAGGTGGCGGGCCTCCAGCAGGCGGACCTGCTTCTGATATTGGATCGGGCTCATCGCCGTCGCTGCCTTGAAGTGGCGGTGGAACGCGGCGTTGCTCATATGGGCGAGCGCGGCCAACTCCGTCACATCGATCGGCTCGTTGTAGTGCGCGCGTATCCATTGGGTGGCGCGGCGAATCTGCGACAAGCGTCCGTCGGCGCGCGCAAGCTGGCGCAGCTTTGCGCCTTGCGGACCTTGCAGCAGCCGAAACGCTATCTCCCGCTCGAGCATGGGCGCGAGCACGGGGATCTCGTCCGGCCTGTCGAGCAGCCGCAGCATCCGGCGCCAGGCGTCGAGCAGCTCGTCATCGGCGGATAGGTCGCGAAGCTGTCGCCGCCGGCCGCCAGCTTGTGGTCGATGAGCAATGTGGCGATCACTTCGATATTGAGGCTGAAGGCGATGGCCATGTAAGGATGGGCGGTGCTCGCCTCGATCAACTGGCTGGTAGCTGGCGTCTCGACCGCATAGACGAAACAGCTGCCGGCGCCGTAGCGAAGCGTGCGATCGCCGATCAGCATCGATTTCGTACCTTGCAGAACGAACAAGGCCGTCGGCTGACAAAGCTCTGGCAGCGGCGGCGTCGGAGCTTCGCTGCGGCCGATCGTGACGCGAGGCACGGCCGTCCTCGTCCGCCGTCCACGCGCGTGGCGGCCGGCGATTGCGATCAATTCCTGCAGCGCTTCGTTCATCGGCTCAGCATTGCCGATCCGCACCATCCGCGCAACGAGGTGAGGCGTAAGCACACCTGTGACGCGCAAGCGCGCACTTGAGAGGATTGGGCAAGAGCAAGAGAGATTTCGGCGCGCGAAGTTCCCCGTTTCGCGCCATTTCCAGACCTCTGCACAGGAGACATTGGACATGACGAAACGAAAGAATGTGCTGGTGACCGGCGCCAACAAGGGAATCGGCCTCGAGACCGCCCGGCGGCTGGCGGCGCTGGGGTTCAAGGTCTGGCTCGGTGCTCGGGATTCGAGGCGCGGCGAGGCCGCGGCCGAAACATTGCGCGGCGACGGGTTCGACGTCGAGCGGCTCGAGCTCGACGTCACCAGCGACGAGAGCGTGGCGGCCGCGGCCAGGACCCTGGCTGAGCGAACATCCAGCCTCGACGTGCTGGTCAACAATGCCGGCGTGGCCACCGGATATGTCGATGCGCTCGGCCCCGACGGCCGCTACGAACGGCCGCCGAGCCGGGAGACCATCGCGGACATCAAGGCTATCTATGACGTCAACGTATTCGGTCCGGTCCGCGTCACCCAGGCGTTCCTGCCGCTGCTTCTGGCGGCGCCCGGCGCCCGCATCGTCATGCTGAGCAGCTATCTCGGCTCGATCGCACGCGCGGTCGGTACCGGAGTTGGCGAAAGCCAGTCGCCAAATGTCATGGGCTATGGCAGCTCGAAAACGGCGCTCAATGCCATTACGGTCGCTTTCGCCCGAGAGCTTGCGCCGCGCGGCATCATGGTCAATGCCGCCGCTCCCGGCTACACCGCGACGGACCTCAACGGGCACAAAGGTCACCGCACGGTGCAGCAGGCGGCCGAGATCGTCGTGCGCCTGGCGACGCTCGACGCGGGCGGACCGACCGGCGGCTATTTCGACGAGAACGGTTCGCTGCCCTGGTGATTTTGGGGCGAACTATTTGGCGAGCTTGCTTGCCTCACGCGCGAGCGCTTCGATCTCGTCCCACTTTCCCGCCTTGATCAAATCGTCCGGAGCCACCCACGAGCCGCCGACGCAAATGACGTTGGGCAGGCTGAGATAGTCGGCGGCGTTCTTGGCCGTTATGCCGCCGGTCGGGCAGAACTTCACGTCGGCGAGCGGCGAGGCGAAGGCCTTCAGCGAGGCGATGCCGCCCGACTGCTCGGCCGGGAAGAACTTTAGGAAGCGCAGGCCGGCCTCGCGCGCGGCCATGATTTCGCCCGGCGTGATGGCGCCCGGCAGCAGCGGCACCGGGCTGTCTTTCGCCGCGTCCAGAAGCTGGCTGGTGATGCCGGGACTGACGATGAATTTCGAACCGGCGGCGGCCGCCTCGTCGAATTGCTTCGCATCGAGGATGGTGCCGGCGCCGACAACGGCGTCCTCGACCTCGGCCGCGACGCGACGGATCGCCTCCAGCGCGTCTGCGGTGCGCAACGTGATCTCGATTGCCCTCAGGCCGCCGCGCGACAGAGCGCGGGCAAGCGGCGCGGCGTCGGCCACGTTGGCGATCTTGAGCACGGGGATGACCGGCTGGCCGTTGAGGAGCGACAGGAGCTTTTCGGTCTTGCTGGTCATTGGCTTGTCTCTCCGTTGCGATCGATTTCAACCGATTAGCAGAAGGGGTATTGGAAGTCCACGAAGGCGGGCGTGTCGCGATGTCACGCGGCGGACCGCCCGGTGCCTCTGCCTTGAAACCGCTTTCAGCACGGTCTAGTGGCATGGCCATGACAACGAGCACAAAAAGTCAGCCGGTCCGCGTCGCAGCGCTCTACAAGTTTGCCCGGCTCGACGGCTTCGAGGCCTTGCGCGTGCCGCTCGCCGCCTTCTGTCGCGGACACGGCATCAAGGGCACGCTGCTTTTGGCGCATGAAGGCATCAACGGCACCGTCGCCGGCGGCGAGGAGGCGATCGCCGCGCTGATCGATCATCTCCAGGCGATTGAAGGGCTTGCCGGGCTGGAAGTCAAATGCAGCAGCGCTGCCGAGATGCCGTTCCATCGCATGAAGGTGCGGCTGAAGCGCGAGATCGTCACCATGGGCGTCGATGATCTCGATCCGGCGACCAGCGCCGGCACCTATGTCGCGCCGGCCGACTGGAATGCGCTGATCTCGGATGCCGACACAGTTGTCATCGACACTCGCAACGCTTACGAGGTGTCGATCGGTACTTTCAAAGGCGCCGTCGATCCTAAAACCGCCAGCTTTCGCGAATTTCCGGCCTGGGTCGAGGAGCACCGCGAGGAACTCGAAGGCCGCAAGGTGGCGATGTTCTGCACTGGCGGCATACGCTGCGAGAAGGCGACTGCCTATGTGAAGTCGCTGGGTTTCCAAGATGTCTTCCATCTCAAGGGCGGCATCCTGAAATACCTCGAGGACGTGCCGGCCGAAGAGAGCCTGTGGCAGGGCGAGTGTTTCGTCTTCGACGAGCGGGTTTCGGTCTCGCATGGTTTGGCCGAAGGCGATGCCGAGCTCTGCCGCGCCTGTCGGCATCCGCTGACAGCCGAGGACCGGCTGTCGCCGAAATACACGGTCGGCGTTTCATGCCCGCACTGCTTCGATGCGCGCTCGGACGAGGATCGTGCCCGTTACGCAGAGCGGCACCGCCAGGTGGAACTGGCGCAAGCGCGCGGCGGCCGGCGCCACATCGGAAGCTAGGGCGCGCCGGCTCCATAAAACAGCCGCCCGTCATTGTAATGTCAACGCGCGGGGCCTACGTCTTGCCGGTCCGAAACCCCGCCCGGGCGCATTCGGCCGGGCCAATTCTGGAGGCATTGATGCTCGACCCCAAGAAGCTGCTCGACGACCTGCTCGGCTCGCAAATTCCTGGCACGGGATCGACCGTTCGTGACAAGGCGGGTAAAGCGGTACAGATGGCGAAGGACAACCCGCTCGCCGCCGGCGCGCTGGCCGCCGTGCTGCTCGGCACGGGCGCCGGACGGCAGGTGACCGGAGCCGCCATCAAGCTCGGCGGCCTGGCGGCGATCGGCGGCCTCGCCTACAAGGCCTACCAGAACTACAAGGCCGGAAATGCACCGGCGCAGGAACCCGTGTCTGGCGAGCCGGAGTTGCTGCCGCCGCCCAAGGACACCGCCTTCCATCCCTCTCAAGCGCCGCAGGGCGAGGCCGAATTCACGCTGACGCTGGTGCGGGCGATGATCTCGGCCGCCAAGGCGGACGGCCATGTCGATGACGAGGAGCGGCAGAAGATCGCCGACAGGCTCAAGCTTGCCGGCATCGGCACGGAAGCGGAAAAGTTCCTGATGGAAGAACTTGAACGGCCGCTCGACCTCGACGCGCTGATCGCCGGCGCCAAGACCGATGCGCAGAAGCTCGAGCTCTACACCGCCTCGCGTCTTACCATCGATCCCGACACCCGCACCGAGCGCGGTTATCTCGACCTGCTCGCCGGCCGCCTCGGCCTGCCGGACGCGCTGGTCGATCATGTCGAGGCGACTGTCGCAGCGGCAAAAGTGCCGGCCGGAGCCGCATCCGATCCGCAGTAGCGAATCGCGTGGTAAACGCGCTTGCGGCATCTTGTTGACCGTTAATCTTTCGTTAACCCAGCAAGCGCATCATTCTAAGCAGTCGGACCGGCTTTTCCTCCTCCCAAGCGCGGTTCAGATCAGGGCGGTCGCCAATGACCGCCCTTTTTGTGGCAAGAGCTGCTTGCCACAGTCTCCATCATTTGCGATGCCTCGTCCCGTTCCAGCAATGACGGGGAGCGCGCCGATGACCGCCATGCAAGAGAAAACCGCCATCGTTACCGGAGCCGGCACCGGCATCGGCAAGAGCGTCGCCACGGCGCTGCTCAAGGCCGGCTGGAACACCGTGTTCTGCGGCCGCCGCAAGACGCTGCTCGAGGAGGCGATCGCCGAGGCCGGGAAGACGAGCGCCAAGGCGTTGGCAGTAGCGTGCGACATCAGCAAGGCCGACCAGGTCGACGACATGTTCGAAACCGTGGTGGAGGCCTTCGGTCGCGTCGACCTGCTCTTCAACAATGCCGGCATGGGCTACAAGTCGACGCTGATCGACGAGATCCCGGTCGAGGTCTGGAACGATGTCGTGGGCGTCAATCTCACCGGATCGTTCCTGTGCGCCCGCGCCGCCTTCGGTGCCATGCGCCGGCAGAAGCCGATGGGCGGCCGCATCATCAACAACGGCTCGGTGTCGGCCTATGCGCCGCGCCCAGGTTCGGTGCCCTACACGGCGACAAAGCACGCCATCACCGGCCTGACCAAGACGCTGGCGCTCGACGGGCGGTCCTACGACATCGCCTGCGGCCAGATCGACATCGGCAATGCGCTGACCGAGATGGCGCAGCCGATGACCGTCGGCGTGCCCCAGGCCAACGGCTCCATCGCCGCCGAAGCGGTGATGGACGTCCAGCACGTTGCCGACGCGGTCCTCCACATGGCGAGCCTGCCGCTCGACGCCAACGTGCTGTTCATGACCGTGATGGCGACGAAGATGCCGTTCGTCGGGCGCGGGTAAGGAAATTGAGCTCTATTTCTTCAGGAACGCCTCGATCCGCTCCAGCGCGCGCAGGATGTTCTCCTCGGAATTGGCGTAGGAGAGCCGGACATAGCCTTCGCCGAGCACGCCGAAATCGGGGCCGCCGATCAGCGCGACGCCGGCATCCTCCAGCAACGCCGAGGCAAGCTTCTTCGCCTTCCAGCCGGTCTTCGACACGTTGGGGAAAGCATAGAAGGCGCCTTTCGGCGTGATGCAGGAAATGCCGGGAAGCGCGTTCAGGCCCTCGACCACGATCTTCCTGCGGTTGTCGAAGGCGCGCATCATCTTTTCGACGTCGTCCTGCGGGCCGTCTATCGCCGCGATACCGGCATACTGGCTCGGCGCGTTGACACAGGACCAGCAGTTGACCGCCAGCTTGCGCACCTTGTCGTAGAGGTAAGTGCCCTTCTCGCCGTTCGGCCAGATCGACCAGCCCATGCGCCAGCCGGTCATCGCCCAGGTCTTCGACCAGCCGTTGAGCACGATCAGCCGGTCGCGGATTTCCGGGAAATTGAGCAGCGAACAATGCTTTTCGCCGTCATAGGTCATGACGTCGTAGATCTCGTCGGAGAGGATCGCGACCTCAGGGTGCTTCTCCAGTCCCTTGACCAGCCTCTCGATCTCGGCCCGCGGGGTGACGCCGCCGGTCGGGTTGGCCGGCGAGTTGAGGATCAGCAGCCTGGTCCTGGGCGTGATCAGCGCCAGCGTCTCGTCGGCCGAGAAGGCAAACCCGTTCTCCTCGCGGATCGGCACGGGAACGGGCGTTGCGCCGGTGAATTCGATCATCGAGCGGTAGATGGGAAAGCCGGGATCGGGGTAGAGGATTTCCGCGCCCGGCTCACCGAACATCAGGATCGCGGCGAACATGGTCGGCTTGCCGCCGGGCAGGATCATCACGTTTTCGGGCGAGACCTCGACGCCGGTGGTGGTCAGCGTGCGGCGCACCACCGCCTCGCGCGTGGCCAGCAGCCCGTTGGCCGGCGTGTAGCCATGATGACCGTCGCGCAGCGCCTTGATCGCCGCCTCGACGATGTGCTGCGGCGTCTTGAAGTCGGGCTGGCCGATACCGAGGTTGATGATGTCGCGGCCCTGATGGGCGAGCGCGGTGGCCCGCGCGAGCACCGCGAAGGCATTTTCCTCGCCGAGACGGTCGAAGGCCGCGATCGTGTGGAGCATTTTTCCCGTCCCTGTGGTTCTTTCTGTCAGCGAGCGTTTTTGTGAGCGTCCGCCAGGAAAAGTCAAACGGATTGGAGCTTTCGGTGTCGGAAAATCTGAAAAGTTGGCAGCCACGCCCGCGTCCCGAACGCAGGACGCTCGAAGGCCGCTATGTCCGGCTCGAGCCGCTGAGCGCGGCAAAGCATGGCGACGGGCTTTACGAGGCATCGTCGGTACCGGATGCCGGTAGCCGCTTCGCCTGGCTGCCGGACTATCCGCCGGAAACCCGCGCCGCGTTCCAGCCATGGCTGGACAAGGCCGAGGCGAGCGAAGACCCGCTGTTCTTCGCCGTCATCGACAAGGCGAGCGGCAAGGTCGCCGGGCGCCAGACGCTGATGCGCGTCGATGCGGCCAACGGCGTCGTCGAGATCGGCAACATCTATTGGGGGCCGCTGATCGCGCGCAGGCCGCATGCGACCGAAGCGCAGTTCCTGTTCACGAAATACGCTTTCGACGAGCTCGGCTATCGCCGCTACGAATGGAAATGCAACAACCGCAACGAACCGTCGAAACGCGCGGCGGAGCGCTTCGGCTTCAAGTTCGAGGGCATTTTCCGCCAGCATCTTGTGGTAAAAGGCGAAAACCGCGATACGGCGTGGTATTCGATCATCGACAAGGAGTGGCCGGCCTTGCGCAAGGCCTATGAGGCCTGGCTCGATCCGGCGAATTTCGATGACGATGGCCGGCAGAGGCGGCGGCTCGAGGATTTCCGCGCCGAGTTTGGCGCGTAGACCAAGATCCGGTCGTCGGACAAAGATCACGGTCGGTAAATAGGAGTTGCCAGGATGGCGCACAATCACGCCGCGCATGGACACAGCCACGGCGCGGGCCTGCATGGCTCGACCGACAAGAAGCGCGTGCTGATCGCGGCCTGCCTGACCGGCGGCTTCATGGTCGCGGAGGCGCTCGGCGGCCTGCTCACCGGCTCACTGGCGCTGCTTGCGGATGCCGGCCACATGCTCGCCGATTCGATTGCGCTCGGCCTCGCCTGGTACGCCTTCCATCTCGCCGGACGCCCTGCCACCGGCCGTCTCACCTACGGCTTTGCGCGCGTGAAGACGCTGGTCGCCTACACCAACGGCATCGCCATCTTCGCCATAGCGCTGTGGATCGTCTACGAAGCCTGGGGGCGGCTAATGCATCCGGCGCCGGTGCTGGGCGGGCCAATGCTGGTGGTGGCGGTCGCAGGCCTGCTGGTCAACATCGCCTCGTTCTTCGTGCTGCATGGCGGCGACCGCGAGAGTCTCAACATGCGCGGCGCCATCCTGCATGTGCTGGGCGACCTGCTGGGCTCTGCCGCGGCCATCGTCGCTGCCGTCATCATCCTGGCGACAGGCTGGACGCCGATCGACCCGATCCTTTCCGTGCTGGTGTCGCTGCTGATCCTGTCGACGGCGTGGTCACTGATGCGCGAGGCCGCGCATGTGCTGCTCGAAGGCGTTCCGGCAAGCCTCGACCGCGACCTGATCGCCAGGGATCTGGAAGCTGCCGTCAAGGGTGTGCGCGAGGTGCACCACATGCATGTCTGGTCGCTCGACGGCACCAGCAACATGGCGACGTTGCATGCCTGCCTGGATGACGGCGTCGATCCGCATATGGCGGTGAGCGCCATCAAGAAGCGGCTCGCCAGGAAGCACGGCATCGACCATGCAACGGTCGAGCCCGAGTTCGGGCACTGTGCCGACAGCCATGACGAGCACGACCATCACCATGATCACGATCATGCGCATGACGCGCCTCGCGATCGCCGTCATTATCACTGATGCGTGCTGAAGATGAACTTCAACGGCATTGAGCCAAGGAACGCCTGCTGATGGATCGCGAGACGCGCGACGCGGCCATCGCCGCGGCCTGGATACTGCTTTTGTTCGGCCTCGCCGCCTATTTCCTGCCGACCATCATGTTGGCCGTCGGCAAGGTCTCGACCGTCCTGGCGGCTGTCATCGCGGCGATCTTCATGGTCGCACTGTTCGTCGTCCTGTGGCTGCGCGGACGCAGCCAGCGCAAGAAGGGTCTCTAAAGATGAGAATTCTGATTACTGGTGCTGCCGGCATGGTGGGCCGCAAGCTGATCGCGCGGCTGGCCAAGGACGGCGCCCTGCGCGGGCGCAAAATCACGGCGCTCGATCTGCACGACATCGTACCGCCACAGGCGCCGGTGCTCGCGGGCGTCGAGGTCTCGATCCATACCGGCGACCTTTCCGAACCCGGCGCGACGGCTACGCTCGTCGCTTCCCGCCCGGATGTGATCTTCCATCTCGCCGGTATCGTCTCGGGCGAGGCGGAAGCCAATTTCGATCTCGGCTACCGCGTCAATCTCGACGGCACACGCGCCTTGTTCGACGCCGTGCGGCTGGCGGCATTTGCGCCGCGCCTCGTCTTCACCTCGTCGATCGCCGTCTTTGGCGCACCGTTTCCGGACGTCATTCCGGACGAGTTCCACCCGACGCCGCTGACCTCCTACGGCACACAGAAGCTGATCAGCGAGGCACTGCTTGCCGACTACTCGCGCCGCGGCTTCTTCGACGGCATCGGCATCCGGCTGCCCACCATCTGCGTGCGGCCTGGCAAGCCGAACAAGGCGGCCTCGAGCTTCTTCTCCGGCATCATCCGCGAGCCGCTCAGCGGCCAGGAGGCGATCCTGCCGGTGCCGCGCTCGGTGCTGCACACCCATGCCAGTCCGCGCTCCGCGGTCAATTTCCTGATCCACGCGGCGGAGATCGACGGCAATAAGGTCGGGCCGCGCCGCAACCTCACCATGCCGGGTGTTGCCGTCACTGTCGGCGAGCAGATCGAGGCGCTGGAGCGTATTGCCGGCGCCGATGTGGCGAAACGGATCCGCGAGCAGCCCGACGAAACGATCTGGGCGATCGTCAAGGGCTGGCCGACGCGCTTCGAGGTGCGGCGGGCGAGGGACTTGGGTTTTGTCGCCGAGAAGAATTTCGACGAGATCATCCTCGCCCATATCGAGGACGAGCTGGGCGGAAGGATTTCCTGAACCGACTCGGGCGGCTTCAGGCGCCACTTGTCAGGCTGGCCGACAGAAGCAACAGACCGACCAGGAAGATGAAGGCCGCGCCACCGATCTCGACGATCGAATGGATGCGGTTGCCGAGGCGTCCGTCGCCGGCGAAATAGACCGCCCAGTTCTTGGCCGTCACCGCGAGCGTCGCCAGCGCCGACACCGTGATCGCGGTGCCGATCGACATGGCCAGTACCGACAGCAGGCCGCCGAGCCAAAGTCCATTGAGCAGCGCGAAGCTCAGCACGATCAGCGCGCCGGAGCAGGGGCGGATGCCGACGGCGGCCACCGCCGACCAGGCCGTGCGCCAGTCGAAACGGTCGCCCGAAAGCAGTGCCGGGTCGGGAGCATGCGAATGGCCGCAGGTCTCGCAGACTTCGCCTGGACCGTGGTCGTGATGATGCCCGTGGTCATGGTCGGCATGGTGATGATGGTGGTCATGCGCGCTGCGATCGTGGGCATGCGAATGCGCCACGTGGGAATGCGCGTGGGCATGCGAGTGTCCGCCATGCGAATGGCCGGCATGGGCAGCCGACAGGCTGTAGGCAGGACCGGCGCCGAACAGGCGAAGGACGGCGGGTCCCGCCTTGCGCCAGAGCAGCCAGCCGCCGAACAGGGTGACCAGCACAAAGCTCGAGATTTCCAGGAACCATGCCGCATCGGTCATCGACACCGCGGTGCCGCGCAGGACGAAATAGGCAAGCATCATGACGACGACCGCGGTGAGGCCCTGCAGAAGCGCCGAGACGAAGGAGAGCACGATGCCACGCTTCAGTGCCACCTCGTTGGCGACCATGTAGGACGAGATCACCGCCTTGCCGTGGCCGGGTCCGGCGGCATGGAATATGCCATAGGCGAAGGAGAGGCCGACCAACAGCCAGAGCTTGCTGCCATCCTGGCGCATCGCCTTCATCGCCGCTGCCAGCGAATGGTAGAATTCCTGCTGGCGGACGTTGATCCACATCAGGATGTGAGCAAACGGACCGGAAGTGGCGGGGGCCATGCCGTCATTGGTGCCGATGCCGAGCGAGCTCTGAGCATGGGCGAGGCCGGGCAGATGCGTGATCACCAGGGTGGCGGCTGCTAGGCCGAGCGCCAAGCGCAGCGATGGTTTCATCACCGGTTATCCTTCTGGCGGACAGTTCAGTTCGAGCTTGGTGGCGAAGATCTTGCTCATGTCGGTGCCCGTCGGATCGTTGAAGAACGCGTCCGTCAGGGTCTTCTGGTTTTCCTTGATCGCTTCATCCGGGTCAGGCCGGATCACCTTCTTGGTGCAGTTCGAGGGCAGGCCCTCGACGGTGAGATTGGCGTCGTCGGTGAAGTCGATCGCCGTGTAAAAGGTCGGATCGTAAACGCCGATGTCGATCTTGCCGGCGAGCTTGATCGGCATCTTCGGTTCGGATTCGAACAGGATAATCAGCTGGTCGTTGTCGAAATTGGCCATCAGATGCGGCGGCGGGACCATGGCCACGTCCTTGCCGTCCTGCGTGACCAGCTGGAAATAGTTGAACTCGGCCAGCGAGGAATGGACGGTGTCGGCCACTTCCTTGAGTTCTTTGTCGTCAAGCTTCAGATCGGAGTTCTTGTCGAACTCCATCATCACCGTACTCGAAAAAAGATCGTCGAAACGCCACAGATGGCGCAACGCTTTCACACTTTGGTGATCCTCGCTCAGGATGACGTCGAGGCGGGCTTCGGCGAAGACATGCGGATGCACCTCGGCCGGCTCGATCCCGGCAAATGTCACTGCTGCGGCCGAAGCCAGCATGGTTGCTTGCCGTTTCAAGTGCATTCCGGGCTGCGATTCCATCAACTTCGGGAGTGGACCTCGAGAGTTATCAGAAAGGGGGCGAAATTGGGACGCGCCTTCGGCTGATTTTGATGCCCGCCGCTATCCCAGGACCGCTACTTCTTGGTGGCATGTTCTTGGTGACATGCATCACGCGCCGTCGCGCGTCCTGAACCAGTGCACCAGGAAATCGACGAAGACGCGGACCTTGGCGGGCAAATAGCGGCGATGCGGGTAGACGGCAAAGATGCCGCTGCCGGAGAGAATGCGGTCGTCGAGCACCGTCACCAGCCGGCCGCTCGTCACGTCGGGCGCGGCGATGAAATCCGGCAGGATGGCGAAGCCCAGGCCCGACACGGCGGCTGCTCTCGCCGCCATCGGGCTGTTCACCTCTATCGGACCCGACACGGTGACGCTGACCGAATCCTCGCCATCGCCCTTGAAGCGCCAGTTGGCTAAAGAGCGGCCATTGGTGTCGACGATGCAGGGCATGTTGGAGAGGTCCTGCGGACGCGTCGGGGTGCCATGCTTTGCGAGCAGCTCCGGCGACGCGCAAAGCCTGATCGAAAACGGTCCCAGGCGCCGGGCGATCAGCGACGAGTTCTCCAGCCGCGAAATGCGCACGGCGACATCGAAGCCTTCCTCGACCAGGTCGACGAAGCGGTCGTCCAGATGGATGTCGAGCACGATGTCGGGGTGCTGCTTGGCGAAGTCGATCAAGGATTGGCCGATCGGCGCGTCGGCGAAGGTGCGCGCCGCCGAAAGCTTGATGCGGCCGCGCACGTCGCCGGAGGATTCGCGCACGGCATCCGCCAGGCTGTCGACCTCGCGCACGATTTCGGAGGCGCGCTGATAATAGGTGTGCCCCGCTTCGGTCAGCGAAAACTGCCGCGTGGTGCGGTTCAACAGCAGCGCGCCGAGTTCGTCCTCCAGCTCGCGCACATATTTCGACAGCAGCGCCTTCGAGCGGCCGATCTTGCGCGCCGCGGCCGAAAAGCCCTCGGCCTCGACCACGTCGATGAAGGCGCGCATGCGGGTCAGTGTATCCATGGTCAGACCTTTCGTGCCGCGTCGAGAATCCTGCGGCCGAGCCGTATCAAAGCGACGTCGCTGCCGGAAGGGCCGAGCAGCGACAGGCCGAAGGGGCCGCCGTCGACACTTCCCAAGGGCAGGGTGATCTGCGGGAAGCCCGACAGGCCGGCCAGGCACAACAGATGCAACGCCCTTTCGCGATAGCCCTGGAACTGTTCCGGCGTGCTGGTCTTCAGCGGCGCTGCGCCCGGAACGGTCGGCAGGACGAGAAAGCCGTCGTCGCCGAGCAGGGCGACGAGCTCGGAACGGAAAGCCAGCCGGCGTGCCGCCTCGGCGGCAACCGTGCCGGCCTCGATCGTGCGGCCGAAGCCGAAACGCTGGTCGATGCCCGGGCCAAGGCCGTGATTGCCTTTGGATATCCAGCCGCCATGCACCTGCCAGGCCTCGTAGGCCTGCAGCCGGCGAAAGCACCAGTAGAGGTCATCCGGCGACGAGGCGAAGGCGTATTCTGTCTCGGTCGGCTCGCCGACCACGCCAGCAGCCAATGCCTTCATCCGCGCGTATTCGGCAGCTTCGGCCGGGCCGGCAACGAAAGCATCGAACCAGCGGAGCGACAGCGGGCGGCTGAGCGTATGCTGGTGTTGATCGCGCCCGAGCAGAAGATTGCCGACCGTCTCGTAGGTCTCGATGTCGCCGGCGAACCAGCCGAAAGTGTCGAAGCTCGGCGCGAGCTTCATCGCGCCGTCGAGCGAGATGCGGCCGTGGCTGGTGCGCAGCCCGATCAGGCCGCAGAAGCTCGCAGGCGCGCGGATCGAGCCGCCGGTGTCGGAACCGATGGCGATGTCGGCAAGGCCTCCTGCAACCGCGGATGCCGATCCCGAGGAGGAGCCCCCGGTCACGCGGTCCGGTGCGGCCGGGTTCACCGGAAAGGCGAAATGCGAATTCTGGCCAAACAGCGAGAAGGCAAGCTCGTCGGTCTGCGTCTTGCCGACGAAGCGCGCGCCGGCATCGAGAATCATCTGCACGGCCTCGGCCGTCCGAGCGGCGGCATGGGCCTCCTCGAACTTGCGCGGGTTGCCGCAGCCGGTGCGGTAGCCGGCGACGTCGTAAATGTCCTTGACCGCCAGGCGCAGGCCGGCAAGCGGACCTGATTCCGCATTGGCCACAGGGATTTGGGGCAGATCGAGGAAGGCGTTGAGAGGGCCGTGGGTGCCTGGCATCGTTCGATTTCCGGATACGGTCCACAAACATTGTTCGACGCCGGAATTTTTACAACCGGCGCCTACGATTTTTATTGATTGTGAAACCCTTCGCTCTTATATCGCGCTTGCCCAAAGTCGCACGTGCCTGTGGGTGTCCGCCGATCCTCGAATGGTGAGGGCAACCGGTAAGGTAACTGGAGCCAACCCCTCCAGTCGGTCTAGTGGCCAACCGCCAGACCGAGGACACCTTGAAGCAACGACGGTGCGGGCCTTTCTGGTGTCTGCCGGTCGTCCAAAGACCGGGGTTACTGAAGAGGCACACCTTCATTGCCGGCAGTGCGGATGGTTTCCATCCAAGCCAAGGCAGACAAAGCGAACCGTGGCCGGGCAAGGCCAGGTTCATCGCCGCGAGACGGCGATTCGTGGTTCCGGGGTCTCCACCGGCTGGTTCCATGGATTTTCCGTCCCGCCTTTGTCCACCGCGAGTTCGCGAGGCTGAGCGCCCGCGTCCCGCAGCCTTTGTGCGCGCCGAAAGGCGCAGATGGAGAAACCTCGATGGCCACCCAGCGCATCCTCGACTTTCTCGCCACCCGACGTCCGAACGGCCCCTGCCTCGTCGTCGACCTCGATGTCGTGCGCGACAATTTCCGCGCCTTCGAGAAGGCGTTGCCCGATTCCAAGATCTACTATGCGGTGAAAGCAAACCCGGCGCCGGAAATCCTGCGCCTCCTTGCTGCGATGGGCTCGTCCTTCGACACCGCATCGGTTGCCGAAGTCGAGATGGCGATGGATGCCGGCGCGCCGGCGGACCGCATTTCCTTCGGCAACACCATCAAGAAGGAGCGTGACATCCAGCGCGCCTACCAGCTCGGCATCCGCCTCTACGCCGTGGACTGCGTCGAGGAGGTCGAGAAGATCGCCCGTGCCGCCCCAGGCTCGCGCGTGTTCTGCCGCGTGCTCACCGACGGCGAGGGCGCCGAATGGCCGCTGTCGCGCAAGTTCGGCTGCGTGCCGGCGATGGCCGTCGACGTGCTGCGCCATGCCAAGGGGCTCGGCCTCGACGCCTATGGCGTGTCGTTCCATGTCGGCTCGCAGCAGACCGATCTCACGGCGTGGGATCGCGCGCTGGGCGATGCCAAGAAGGTGTTCGCGACGCTCGCCGAGGAAGGCATCGTCTTGAAGATGGTCAACATGGGCGGCGGCTTCCCGACCCGTTACCTGAAGGACGTACCGGCGGCGCAGGCCTATGGCCAGGCGATCTTCTCGGCGCTGCGCAAGCATTTCGGCAACGCGCTGCCCGAGACGATCATCGAGCCGGGCCGCGGCATGGTCGGCAATGCCGGCGTCATCAAGTCGGAAGTGGTGCTGATCTCGAAGAAGGCCGACAACGACAATGTGCGCTGGGTGTTCCTCGACATCGGCAAGTTCGGCGGCCTGGCCGAGACCATGGACGAGGCGATCCGCTATCCGATCGTCACGCCGCGTGATGGCGGCGAGACCGCGCCTTGCGTGCTCGCCGGCCCGACCTGCGATTCGGCCGACGTGCTCTACGAGAAGACGCCTTATCCGCTGCCCCTGTCGCTCACCATCGGCGACGAGGTGCTGATCGAAGGCACGGGCGCTTACACGACCACCTACTCGGCGGTCGCCTTCAACGGCTTCGAGCCTCTCCGATCCTACGTAATCTGACCGGTTCGCAAGGACCGATCAGATCAGCCTGGGCGGATGCCCGTCATTCGCTCAGGCTCGCTTGTGGAACAGATCTCCGCTCGTGAAGGATCGCGGAAATGGAATACCTGATCAAATCGGCCGTTGCGGCCGCCGAAATTGCCCCCTCGTCCGGACCGTCGAGTGAGCTTTTCTCAGCGGGGGAGAAGAGCTCGACGGCAGTGCTGGCGCCCTCCCTTGCCCATCGGGCACAGGCTGGCTCGCGCGGCGCGCCGGATGAGGGGGCCGCGCAGGCGCCGGCCTTCGTCATCCTTGCCGAAAGCGCCGGAGACATTGAGGCGCGCGAGGCGCTGCTCGACCGCGCCATGGGGCCGAAGCGCAGGAAGAAGTCGTCCGAGAAGCTGCGGCGCGGTCGCCGGCCGTCGGAAGGCCTGGCCTTTGCCGCGCGCGATCCGTCGGGCGCGGTCGTCGGCACGGTCCGGCTGTGGGACGTGCGGCTCGGCGAAGGCGGTCCGGCGGCGCTCCTGCTCGGCCCGCTGGCGGTCGAGCCGACGATGAAGAGCGGCGGCATCGGCTCGGCGCTGATGCTCCACGCGATCGCCGAAGCGGCGCGGCTCGGGCATGGTGCGATCCTGCTTGTCGGCGATGCGCCTTACTACGGGCGGTTCGGCTTCTCGGCCGACCGCACGGGATCGCTCGCCATGCCTGGCCCCTATGAGCGGCACCGGCTGTTGGCGCTGGAGCTGAAAGAGGGCGCGCTTGACGGCGCCAAGGGCACGATCAAGGCCGCCGGCCGCAAGGTCAAGACGCTGAGTTTCACCGCCTGACGGCTTTCGGTTCGACAAAAACGCGACGCCGCCCGATGGGCGGCGTGGCGGTTTTGTGG